>CAJBVU010000136.1 GCA_903959115.1 uncultured Bacteroidota bacterium | reverse complement strand
TGAAAAATAAATTCTCTTCTACCGTTATCATCACCCCGAGTCAGGTGGCTGAAGGTGAAGAGAAGCCCAAGTATCAAAGTGTTAACCCAAATGCTGGATTTACGAGCGCCTTGGCCGATGCTGAGTATAAAGGCTTATCGCCAAGACCTGTGAAAGACAATTTCGATCGCAGCGTACGTCCTCAACCCAAAGAAATCACTTCTGCAAAATCACCTAAGGTGGCTAAAAAAGTGTTGGATAATGGTTTAGAAATTTGGTCGACATACTTCGACGAAACCCCACGAGTAATCGTACAGTTGAATATTGAAGGTGGACGTTTATTGGAAGATGGCAAGGTATTTCCAGCGGGAACGGCAGAGATGACTGCTTCTGCTATGAATACAGGTACATCGACAAAAACTCCTGAAGACTTAGAAAAAGAATTTGAGAAATTGGGTGTCAATATTGGCTTTGGTGGCGGTTCAACAGGTACTAGTATCACTTTGAGTTGTGAAAAAGACAAATTGGATGCTGCCATTGGTTTATTACAAGAAATGATGTTCAAACCTCGTTGGGATGAATCAGAATTCAAAAAATCCAAGAAACAAGTTAAAGAAGGCGCGAAGTCTAGTCTAACAAACCGTGGCACTGGAGCAAGTAACGCATATCGCAGGTTGATGAATGGCGAAAATGCACTAGGAACGGCTTTATTGTCTGATGATTACGACAAAGTAAGCATGGAAAATTGCAAGGCTTATTACGCGGCGAACTATGTACCCAATTTGACAAAAATGGTTGTCGTAGGGCCAGTTTCTGAAGATGAAATCTACACAAAGTTTGCCTTCCTGAATAGCTGGCAGAAGAAGTCAGTAACGATCAATACCCCTGTCGCAGCAACGAAAATGGGAACTCCACAAATATTTGGCGTGAAATACAATGATGCTGAGCAGAGCGATATCTTCTTGGGCTTTAAGTCACAACCCTATGATTACGCTGGAAAGTTCTTCCAAAATAACATTATGAACTTTGCTTTGGCTGGCAACTTCAATTCTCGTTTGAATTTGAACATCAGAGAAGACAAAGCTTGGACATATGGTATTCGTGGAGGTTATTCTCCTGCTTACAAAGACATGCCAGGTACCTATACAATCAGTGCTGGCGTAAAAGCTAGGGCCACAGACAGCGCAATTATCGAGATCGTTGATGAATTGGTGAGATATAAAAATGGTGGCATTACAGACGAAGAATTCAACTTTACTAAATCTGCTTTGATTGCGAGCGAATCATTGGAATACGAATCAATTGGACAAAAAGCAGGTTATATCCTTCAAATGGCCAATCGCAACTTGCCAATGGATTATGCTGATCAGCAGTTAAAGGTGCTTCAGTCGATCACCAAAGAGCAAATTAACACTTTGGCGAAAGAGGAAATGAATCTTGACAACCTAACCGTTGTAGTAGCCGGTGATATCATTGATCTTCAGCCTAAGTTAGACGCTTTGGGCATGGGCAAAATCCAGATGTTGGAGCCTACTGGTGCCGGCAAAATCAAGTATATGAAGCCTGGTACCACGTCGTTGCCGCGTAAAAAAGTACAATACAATCCTCCGGCCGACTTGCGCAAGTAAGTCCTTCTCAATGGTTATAAAACAAAAGAGGAAAGGGCAACCTTTCCTCTTTTGTTTTAATAGCCAACGAGCCCCTTAAAATGTATAAAATTTGTGGGCAACATCCCCAATAAATTCAACCAACCAACCCCGATTTCGGCGTTATTTGTATAATCGACTATTTTCATGGATGAACTAAACGAAAACACAGAAAGAATTATCTCAATCAACATTGAGGATGAAATGAAAACAACCTACATCGACTATTCAATGTCGGTGATTGTTTCCAGGGCATTGCCAGACGTTAGAGATGGTTTAAAACCAGTTCACAGAAGGGTTTTATACGGTATGACAGACTTGGGGCTTGCTTCAAATCGTGCGCACAAGAAATCAGCCCGTATCGTAGGGGAAGTATTGGGTAAATATCACCCACACGGTGATAGTTCTGTATACGACACAATGGTGCGTATGGCCCAGGATTGGAGTTTGCGTTATCCATTCGTTGACGGACAGGGTAACTTTGGTTCTATCGACGGAGATCCACCGGCTGCGATGCGTTATACTGAGGCACGTTTAAGGAAGATTGCGGAAGAGATGATGGTAGACATCGACAAGAACACTGTTGATTTCAGACCAAACTTTGATGAAAGCTTGCAGGAACCATCCGTAATGCCAGCAAAAATCCCTAACCTTTTGGTGAACGGAGCAAGCGGTATTGCTGTGGGTATGGCAACAAACATGGCGCCTCACAACTTAACTGAAGTTTGTGATGGTATCATAGCTTATATCGATAACAAAGACATCGAGATTAGTGAGTTGATGAATCACGTAAAGGGCCCAGATTTTCCAACAGGGGGTAGCATTTACGGGGTAGAAGGTATTAAAGATGCCTTTGAAACAGGTCGCGGAAGAATTGTGATGCGCGGAAAGGCCGAAATCGAGGTGACATCTACCGGCAAGGAAATGATCATCATTACCGAGGTTCCTTACCAAGTAACACCAACCCAGATTATCCTTAAAGCGGTTGATTTGATCAATGAAAAATTGATCGATGGTATATCGGCTGTTCGCGATGAAAGTGGACGTCAGGGAATGCGCGTAGTTTTCGAACTAAAAAGAGATGCGGTTCCAAACGTAATCTTAAATCAGTTATACAAGTACACTCCATTGCAGAGCAGTTTCTCAGTGAATAACATTGCTTTGGTTGCAGGTCGACCAGAAATGTTAAATCTGAAGGACATGATTAGGCATTTTGTGAATCACAGGCACGAAATCGTGATGCGCAGAACCAAGTATCTATTGGACGAAGCGAAAAAGCGTATCCATATTTTGGAAGGTTTGATTATCGCATTGGACAACCTTGATGCTGTAATCAAATTGATTCGTGAAAGCCGCACACCAGACGCCGCAAAAGAAGGTTTGATGTCGAATTTTGGTCTTTCTGAAGTTCAGTCCAAAGCCATTTTGGAAATGCGTTTACAGCGTTTGACAGGCCTTGAAATCGATAAAATCCGCGAAGAATACAATGCGGTATTGAAAGAGATCATGTATTACGAAAGTGTTTTGGCGAGCGAAGATTTGCGTATGGAAATCATCAAAACCGAAATCATCGAAGTAAAAGAAAAATACGGCGATGCTCGTCGTACCAACATCGAATTTAGCGCCGGAGAATTCAACATCGAAGATTTGATTCCAAACGATGAAGTGGTAATTACCATTTCTCACATGGGTTATATCAAACGGACTTTGTTGAGTGAATACAAAGAACAGAATAGGGGTGGTAAAGGATTGAGAGGTGTGGCACACAGAGATGCAGATTTCGTGGAGCACCTTTTCATCGCATCAACGCACAACTATTTACTGTTATTTACCGAACAAGGAAGATGTTTCTGGTTAAAGGTATACGAGATTCCTGAGGGTCACAAAGCGACAAAGGGAAGGCCGATTCAGAATTTGATTAGTATTCCAAGTGATGATAAGGTAAAAGCCTACCTCAACGTAATCAACTTGAAGGATCCAGAATACTTGGAAAATACCTTCATTATTATGGTTACCAAAATGGGTGTGGTTAAAAAGACTTCTTTGGAAGCCTATAGCCGTCCTCGTACCAACGGTATCAATGCAATTACCGTTAGAGATGGAGATGAGTTATTACAAGCATGCTTAACCGATGGCGACAGTGAAGTCATCATCGCAAAGAGAAAAGGAAAAGCCATCCGATTCCCGGAAGCAAAAGTCCGTCCAATGGGTCGTACCGCAGCTGGTGTGAGAGGGGTTACCTTGGAATCAGCAGACGACGAGGTGATTGGCATGGTTTGTGTAAATCCAAGAAAGAGTGAAGCTACCATCCTGGTTTTAAGTGAAAAAGGATACGGGAAACGCACAGACCTCGAAGACTATCGCATTACAGGTAGGGGAGGAAAAGGTGTTAAAACCATCTCAATCACTGAAAAAACAGGAAGTCTAGTTGGAATCTTGTCGGTTACGGATGAAGATGGATTGATTATCATTTGTAAGAGTGGTATGACCATCAGAATGGCGATTGACAAATTGAGGGTTATGGGTAGGGCAACGCAAGGGGTTCGACTTATCAACTTAAAAGGTGCGGATTCCATCGCAGGCTTGGCAAAATCGCCAAAAGAAGAAGACGAGGAAGAAACCGAATTCATCGATGGCGAAATACCTGTGTTAATTGGCGGATCTGAAGAAAACAATACTGTGGAGGAATCTCCAACAGAAGAAAACGAAGCAGAAACAACAGATACTGATGAATAAAATCATGAAATCCACTCTAGGGTTGGCACTAACCCTGGGATTCGCCCAGTGCTCAACAGCACAAATCAAAGCAGTTAACTCTGCCGAGTATGCATTAATGAGTAACACAGTTGAGGATTTAGTCATCGCCAAAGAAGAAATCGACAAAGCGAAATTGAATCCAAAAACTGCTGAAATGCCAAAAATGTATTTGGTGAGAGCAGATGTTTATTCGAGAATTGCTGGGGCAAAAGGAAATGAGTTATTGAAAGGACTAACCGAAAAAGCGGGTCTAGAAGCAACCATTTCTATGAATAAATTCTTTCAAAGTACATTGCCAAAGAAGGACGACGATCTAGAAACTGCTAGTGGATTGGCTGGAAATTCATTTGCTGCCGCATTCAATGAGTCCACACCGTATTTCAATTCCAATGATTCATTGCGTTTTAATGAATTGTGTATTTATTATGGAGAATTGGTAGCGCTGTATGACAAATTGGATACTTCGATGTCGAACAATCTTGCAAACAACAAAATCACCAAGGCGAGCCTTATGGAAACTTACGCTCAGGTTGCATCGTTGCATACCGATAAAGCTACCAGAATCAAGATAATTCAGGGTCTTGTTGATCAAGGAAATGTGGTTCCTGCGTTGGTTGAGGGCCTAGGTCGTTCTTACATTTCAATGGGCGACACAGCAAAAGCTGAGGCATGTATTCGCAAAGCCCTTGTAACGTCTAATAACGATGGAGCTATGTTTCAAGTGCTAGTAAATCACTTTGTGAGCATTGGTAAGGAAAAGCAATTGTTTAATGATGTCGATAAGCAAATCGGAATCGATCCAACCAGCAGATTGTATTACACCCGGGCTTTCTTATATGAATCACAGGAAAAGTATGACCTGGCTATTGCTGACTACAAAAAGGCGATTGAGTTGGATGAATTCAATTACGATGCAAACTTCAATTTGGGCTTGGCTTTGATGAAATATGAAAGTCGTAAATTGTATGACAAGCGCAGTGCAGCTCAAGGCGCAAAACGTAAATTGGTAGAGCAGGAGTTAATTAACTTGTTTACTGATGCCAAAAAATATTTGGAGCGCGCTTTGGACAATGTAGATTATTCAACTACTGATCAAATCAATATTTGTAAGGCTTTGAAATCTGCCTGTTTGGAAATTGGTGATGCTTCAGGTGCGGAAAAATATGGACTGTTGGTGAAGAGCATGGAAGCAGATGCAGCTGGTAAATAATCCAAAGAGTAAATTAGGATAGGGTTTATCCATATCCAAGGATAACACATACGAGTAATTAGGGAAGGTCATTGTAAATACGATGGCCTTTTCTCTTTTCCATTAATTTAACATAATGTAAATTATGAAACTTTTAATTTAGTGAATCACAATCGATAAAGTATTGTATTTCAATTGACTAATAGTCTCAAATCTAACAATCGCATTACCAGCAGGAATCCCCTCCAATGACAAAGTGTGCAAGCCCTTTCCTGAAATAATCCATTCACGAATCAAACGACCCGCAACATCCATCAATTTTAACTTGCCAGGCTCTGTTACCGAAACATTCAAAACATCCTTGGCTGGATTTGGATAAATCACCAAAAATTGATTCATGTCGATCTTTCCAGTACCCACAGATTTCAACATCAATATCGCACTGCTGTCGCTGTTGCAACCATTCTCCGTATATACACAACGATAATTCCCAACCTTTGTCGCCTTTAACAACCGGCCAGTTCCCACAGATATCCCATCCTTATACCAAGTATATGTTCCTGTGCCAACATTTGCAGCCTTTAGTGTATCCAAATTACAACTTACGGTAATCGACTTAACGCCATACGTTTTTATCGTAACCACTGAACTCATCGACGGATTTGGTATCACACAAGCCGATTTGGTATTTACCGTAACTCTAAATGCATCTCCGTTATTTGGTGAAATCCCATATATATTGGGCTTTGTAGCGGATGTAACTACAGAATTCTTCGTCCAACTGTAACTCAAAACCAATCCCTTTGCCGCCGCATTCACTGTACTTCTCAATGAAAACGTATCATTTCTACAAAGAATTGCCGGATTCGTAACCAAATTTACAATTAACGGAATCGTATCAATGACAACTATTCGATTCATTTTTACCATTACATCGTCGCCAAGTGAGTTACTAACCGAAAGTGTAATAGAATATGTACCTCCTTTGGTAAACTGTACAATCGGATTTTGCTTGGTTGAATCTGTACCAAACTTGTAAACCACGCCAGTTTTGGGATTGAATGACCATTTCCAAGATGTGGGTACATTTCGTGTTGAATCCTTTAACGTAACGGTTTGGTTACTACAAACGGTATCCTTACTGATACCAAAATTGGCAATTGGACTCGCTTTTGACCATGCATCAGATGTGAAAATCCCACGACCGTGCGTTACTGCCAAGATTGTTTGGTCTGAAGAACGATAACGTAAAGTTGCCGTTTTAACAGCACCAATGCCCTCGTTGTAAGGCGTCCAAACCACAGAAGTTGCGAAGATGTCAGATGTTCCGTAAATGCCCAATTCTGTTGCAATCACAGCCTCTCCTAGCTTATTCGGATTGATTAGAATGGACCAAATTGGCATGTCTGCGATGTTGCCATCTTTACTTGTCCATGTTGCACCCGCATCTACACTCATCAAAATATTGGCCGTAGCTCCATAATTACTAATTGTAACGAATAGCGTATCAGACAATCTCAAACGATGTATGCTACTAATATTACCGGCGGGAATCGCTGATCCCGTTGAACCAGAAATGTCCTTCCAAGTTGGTGTAGAGAGAATTGCGTCCGTTGTTACGTAGAGCTTGCCGACGTCTGTCCCCACATATAATTGTGTTTTACCAGCGGCGCTAACAGAACTGCAGAATGCACTGGGTGCTCCGTTCGCAGCTGTTCCATTTACTGTCACAGTTGTAGCCAAGGTGGCTGATGTTCCCAATTTATTACGATAAATTGATACTTTTGATTTTCCAGCAAATAGATAACCGTTTAAATCATCCCAAACCGCAGGATTTATGAATTTCCCTGTATTCGGGTCGTCGAGAATCTTCGTATTTGCCGTCCAATTGTTGGTTGTACTATAAAACTGATTGTAGACGTAGCTCACAATCTGCTTGTTGTCGTTGGTCTGACTAATGAAACAATATCCACCATCTCCCCCGCCTACCATGTTTTCATTGCATAATCCCGATGTATTTAGTTGATGGGTTCCATTGTCCTGTGCACCACCGAGCATCAAATCCTTGCCTTTGGTTTGAGAAATATCGCCCCAATACATTTGCGTCACCGTAAACCCATTATTGGCTTCATAAATCACCGCTTGGTTACTCATATTATCCATGATATCAGGCGCATAGAAAATTCCACCATCGGTACCAATTAGACACTCTGTAGTGCCAGGCTTAAAGGTGAAAACATGAATATCGGCGTGAACATAGGAGCAACTCAAATTGGCTAACCCGGAGTTGTTACTCCATTTACCTACATGCTGCCAGGCAGCGCCTCTATTTTGGGTTTGAAAGACATCTACGAAACCTGCCATAACCACGGTAGTATCCACAGGAGAAACAGCCAGCGTTAAATCATACCAGGCTTGACCTCTAGATGGGTCGGTTGCGGGAATACCCGCATCTGCATCCTTGGGCTTAGACACTGTACTCCAAGTTTTTCCTTTATTGTGACTTCGAATCAGCGTATCTACTTTTCCAGCGGCCTCAAAAACGGCATACAAAGTATAAGCCGAACTTGGTGCACACGCGACTTCTACCCTGCCAGCCTGATTTGTGTGAGAGTATGCGACAGTCCAAGTAGTCCCATTGTCTGAATACATGATTCGTCCACCGCCTTTGTCGGCTCCGGATTGAAAATAATTCTGCCTCGTCCCAACCCAAATCCGATTGTCGGCTGCTAACTCTAAATCTGCCACAACAAATACATTACTACTGCTTGGTATCGTAGGCATCACATTGGAAAAGGACACACCATTATTCGTACTGCGCATCAATCCCACTGCCGATGTACCATGCCAAGCACCGGCAAAATACTGCAAATCGGTGGCACAATAAATCACACTTTTACCCGCCTCATTTCTTACTACGATATCATTAATATAAAAAAACGACTTGGTAGCATTGAGCTGGGTAAACGTTTTTCCTGAATCGATGCTTTTAAAAATCCCCAATCCTCTACTGGTCGATGGCGTTGAACCCCAGCCCTCACCTGTTCCCACATACATCGTACCTGGTGCATTGGGATCAAAAGCGATACAAGTTACCGCCAGGTTACTCCAAAGACCTGATACAAATTGCCAAGCACTGCTAGCGCTTGTTATATCGTTATTGTACCATAAACCACCAGTTACAGCACCGGCCCATACTTTTTTCCCTGTTGATACGGTTGGGTCGTATGCGATGGTTCGGCATCTACCACCTACATTGTTTGGACCGCGAGTGACCCACGAGGTTTTGGTAGTTCCAGGCATTGATCTTCGATTCAACGACTTCGCTTGCTGGGCATTGATTTCGTCTAATAATACTTCAGGGGTAGGTCGACCTAAAACGGGATTCATCGTAGAAATCCACTCCTGCTTCCAGTATCCGTCGGGGGTTGAATTCTCTTGGCTGAATTTGTTCCTATTTTGGTGAAAATCCTCGTTTTCTAATTCCCTTTCCTCTGATTTTTGATACTTTAATTGCTTTTTCTCGATACGATGCAAATCGCGCTCAACCTTTCTCACTATTTTGTGATAGGGCTTAGAAACATTGGACTGCTGAGAAAAAACGGGAACAGAGAGAAAAAGCGCACAAACGCCAAGCAAGTATTTTGTCATTTAAGACCAAAGTTAACTCATTCTACCCAAGATTTCCAATAGGCGGGATCTTCCATATCCATAGCTTCTTGGGTAATCATTAAGGGGTGAAATGGGTCGATCATCACGGCGAGTTCCTCGGTAAACTTCTTACCTAGACTCTTCTCTACTGTCCCTGGGTGCGGTCCATGTGGAATTCCTTTGGGATGCAAAGAAATCATACCGCGTTCTACGTGTTTCCGACTCATGAAATCACCGGCAACATAGTATAGTATTTCATCGGAGTCCACATTGCTATGATTATAAGGCGCCGGAACAGATTGAGGATGATAATCATACATACGCGGCACGAAGCTACAGATGACAAAATTCCTGCCTTCAAATGTCTGATGAATTGGTGGAGGCATATGCAAGCGACCGGTAATTGGCTCAAAATTATGAATACTAAAAGCATAAGGGAACAGGTATCCATCCCAACCTACTGCATCAAACGGATGCGTTGCATAGGTATATGGCCAAATCATGCCTTGCTTTTTAATTAAGACTTCAAACTCTCCCGTTTCATCGTGGGTTACCAAATTCGTGGGCAACTTGATATCCCTTTCACAATAAGGTGAATGCTCCATCAATTGTCCGCTTTTATTCATGTAGCGGTTCGGTGGATGTATGGGGGTTGGTGATTCAACAAAGAATATTCGATTGTTTTCATCGTTAAAATGCAATTGATATATTGTCCCCCTAGGTATCACCAAGTAATCCCCGTATTCAAAGTCGATGTTTCCGTAAATGGTTTTAAGAATACCGGTCCCTTCATGAATAAAAAGCACCTCATCTGCGTCTGAGTTCTTATAAAAATAATCAGAGAAACCCTTTGTTGGTGCGGCGCTACCGATTTGGACATCCGAATTCATTAATAGAACTTTTCTACTTTTGATATAATCAGATTCCGGCTTTGTCTTAAAGGTTAAGAAGCTACGGTGCTGCATATTCTTCTCAACCGCCACTTGGGGTTCTACGCTGTAGGGTTTTCCCATCGCTTTTACCAATGTGGGTGGGTGACAATGGTAAACTAATGAATATATACTGCTAAAGCCTTCAGTACTCACCAATTCCTCGGCGTATAACTCTCCATTGGGTTTGCGAAACTGGGTGTGACGCTTGGCAGGAATTTGTCCAGATCTATGATAAAATGGCATAATGTTATTGTTATGGTACGAAACTAATTAAAAGGAAGCGCTCATAAAAATGACGAAGGTCATAAACTTGGAATTCAATTCACTTAAATGTACATTTGACTAATGCCAACGCTGAATAATCGTATAAAGCCTATGATTTGGGGAATTATTCTCTTATCGTTCCTTAGCGCTTGTACAAAATCAGAAAATATCGACATAAACAATAACAAACTACCCAAGTACAAGAGCATCAGCACATTGCGTATTGAAAATTATGTACAGCGAATGTTCATCGATTTATTGGGAAGAGAATCAACAAACAGGGAAAGAGATAGCTTCACAGCCCAATTAAAACGTGCGGATTTACACGACAGTTGCAGAACACGGTTGGTACGGACCCTATTGTATGATACAACTTATCATGCCGGGGATTCCTCATACCGACATGCCTTTGCACAAAGGATTTATGATATTTCGAAAGCCCGATTTCTGGAAGGGGCATCAGATGTAGATATAAATATGTTCAAATATGATTTAGACAGAGCGATTTATTTGGAAAGGATTCGCGATGGTGGGGATTCCGTATTGATTTATAAGTGGTTTGACCAAAGGAAGCAATATTCAGAATTGTTAAATAGCAGAACTGAGTTTAGATTGAATATAATTGACTACAGAAAAATGGTTAACACAATGATTCATAATAGTATTTATGATCAGATCAATATGAATAGTTTTAATTTTGTGAATGCAGCATTTGACAATGTTATACTTAGGAAACCAAGTGTAAATGAATTCAATAGAGCCTATGACATTATTGAAAAAAATGCTTCACAATCATTATTTGGAAGGTGGGCATCAAATAAAAGTGAATTTTGTGAAGTCCTCACCGAATCCGACGCATTTCATGAAGGGCAAATTCGGTGGTTTTATTACGTAATCGTTCAAAGAGAGCCCACTACCGCAGAAGTCTCAAAACTCTTCTTCCCTTTTGTCAAGAATCATCGTATAGAAGAAATTTTAGAACACATAATAATTACCGACGAATATGCGCAATTTGAATAAAGTATCTGCGTTAATTACTGTTGCCTGTCTTATTGTTAGTTGCAAGAAAGAACAGCACATTGGATTTGGGATAGAAAACACCAATGTATACGAGGACAAGAGTCGTAAGACAAAGAAAAAAAACGACGCTGAATATATCTCGATACTTTACACCAACTTGTATCAAACGGCGATTTCTCCAAATCAGTTATATAAAACGCAGAATGTCTTGTATTCAATTGGCGATCAGGATGTGGCAAGTGAGATGTTATTGAGTAATTACTTTAATACCGGGAGTATTCAATTGCCGAGTAATGCATTGATGCGCCAGGACATTGAAGCTTTTGTTATCAATACATACAAGCGGTTTTATTTACGATATCCGAGTGAAGGAGAAAAGGCATTTTTTAAACAGTACATTCTTAAAAACAATGAAGTAAGTGTTGAAATGGTTTATACCGCTTTTGCCACCAGTGATGAATACCAATATTATTAAGACAAACCCATGAATCGTAAGAATTTTATAACCAAATCAGGTGTCGCTCTTGGAGGAGGAATCCTGGCCCCTTACATTCTACCTTCCGGTAGTTTGTTTGCCAAATCAGGAAGTCAAAAAGCCGACCACGTGGTTTTGGTAATGTTTGCGGGCGGTGTGCGACAACAGGAGAGTGTTTTGGCTCGATATTTAGAAGACAGTCAGGGAGTTTCAGGTGCCGCAGGCAACATTATGCCCAACTTATTTGAAGGCGATGCACCAACTAAAAAAATCGCTTACGGGACAAGTACTCTAGGGCTACCTGATGGTTCTGAGCCCATCCCGAAGTTACTTTCCCAAAGTATGGAAAAATCGGGATTGCTATTTCCGGAAGTCAAAGCACAAAGTGCTGGGCACTATGTTGGATTAAACACTTTACTCACGGGTAATGTCAGTTATAGCCAAGGACTCAAAGTGAGACCCGCCTACCCCACTATTTTTGAATATTTGAGAAAACATGCAGGTTTCAAGGCAACAGACACGTGGTTTATTGCCAATGGAATAGGGAATTCTACCCCGCTGTTAAATTCTAGTAATCACAAGGATTATGGATTGAACTTCGGAGCCAATATGTTCGCAGCTCCAGTTACATTTAGTTCATCTGGTAAAGAAGTACTCGGCAATAGCAAAACATACAGTCGCACAGATCTGGAACCTATGTATTTCATGAAGAACTTTCTGGATCAGAGTTTTGCCCTCACCCAAGACCAAATAACTAGTATTAGTAATACGGATGAAGAAAGGACCCGAATAAAAGATTTTATAAAAAGTGTTTTTGAAAAGCAGCAGGCTGGGCAATTGGCAGCACCTCCAGTATCTAATTCAGGAGATGCCAAAAATATCATGTACGCCGCAGAAGTTCTTAGGGAATTTAAACCCAAAATGCTTGCAGTAAATATTTCAGGCGTTGATTCATGTCATAGCAATTTTACTGGGTATCTTCAGAGTTTGCACAGGGCTGATCATATTACCGGCTGGCTATGGCAATACATTCAGAATAATATTCCCGAAATGAGTGGCAACACCATTATGATTGTCGCCCCGGAGTGCGGCCGCAACGAAACCCCGAACCCCATTTTGGATCAGAATGATTGGGTATCCTATGATCATAGCGATGCGAATGCATTGAGAGTATGGAGCTTGATGCTTGGAAAAGGCGTCCCAAATATGCGTGTAGGTAGTTCGGCTCAACCGGTGGGAAGACTCACCGACATCGTGCCTACCATTGCTGATATCTTTGGAATCTTAGACCCTCTAACGAATGCGGGGTTGATTGATCCGTTGGCCAAAAGTCTATATAGCAGGATTTGACAAAACAATAAGCAACGTTGAGAAGCAGATTTACAAATATCAATTTCAATGGTTTGGTTGAAAAAGCTGGGTCCTTTGGATATTTATTATTCACTAACGCGTTATTATCATTAATAACAACATCGTGTAAAGACGATAGAAGCAACATTGAAAATCCATTCCCAAGTGTTAAAGATACAATCGTTGTATTTAAAGACACATGGAATTACAAAACAATTCAAGGCCTCCATGCTGGATTATTTAAACCTACCTGTGCAAATAGTGGCTGTCATGATGGCAATTTCGAACCAGATTTTAGAACCGTTGAAAGCAGTTATTACACATTGGTTCAGCAACCCGTAATTAAAAAGGACAACGCCGGCAGTTACCTAACCAGAGTAATTCCTAAAAATGCAACGGGAAGTATGCTACCCTATCGAATGAAGACAGATCTAAACGGCAATTCGGGAATAATGCCGCTGTCACTAGAGCCAACAAGCAAATATCCGATCGAAAAAGACAGTTGGGTAGCTCGTGTCAATGCTTGGATCAATGACGGTGCCAAAGACTGGCTGGGCAGGACCCCTACTACCATCGATTTTCCACCACAATTGCTTGGAGTACAGGTTTTACAAAATGGTAATCCGCTACCCCGGGCAGCGAAATACGAAGTTGCAAAGGCTTCTGCCGGAAGCGATTTTGAATTATGGTTTTCATTAAGCGACGATAACACGGCAATCGGTAATCTCACCAATGCCACAATCAATTGGTCAACAGATCCAGCAAAATTTGATCCTACCAAAGAACAATCATTAAAAAAGGGGACCAAAAAAACGTTAAGTGGTTTATTCTCCAGCAATTGCGATTACCTCTGGTATTTCCCTTACAACGGAAGTAATAACATAAAAGACGATGTCGTTTGGTTCCGAATCACCATTAGCGATGCCAAAAACAAAGACTACACAATACCCAACATCAACAGTATGTTCTTTTTGAAAACTTATTGCGCGGTAAAATTCAATTAAATCGATCCATGAAGACAATCGTTAAGCTCTTGTTTTTATATGTTTTGTTCACTGGTTGTAAACCCGAAAGATTTTATACTGGCGATCCAAAACCTGTAATTTCTAAAGTGACATTAAATCAAACGTCGTTTAAGGAATTTACAGACACGGTGGTCATTACTTTTGATTATGCAGATGGCGACGGAGATTTGGGTTTCGACAATGCCGATTCTCTTTCATTGGAAATCAAGGATGTTCGATTTGCAAAAGCAGATTTGTACCATGTTAGACCACTTTCACCCGCCGGAAGCCAAGTAAATATTCATGGGACGATCAAAGTAACCTTAAAAAATGTGTTTTTACTAGGTATGGGTACACTAGAAAATACAAAATTTCAAATCCGGATAAAGGACCGAAAGCAGCACTGGAGCAATAAATTGGAGACTAAAACCATATCTATTTCTAAGTAATTAAATTATTGAAACTTAGGATAATACATATCCCCTTAGCAATTGGCCTATTGATGGGTAACCTATTGCTGTCTCAAACAATCCTAAAGCAGAAAAATGGCATATTCCGCATTTGCAGAGGAAGTATCACAGACTCTGATGCGGGAATGAATAAGATTGATTACGATCACAATGAAAATACAACATTCGTTATCAGCGTTCCCGGTGCTAAATCTATCACACTGAAATTCTCAAGCTTTTGTACTGAGAAAGACAACGATGTCTTGCGAATATTTGATGGGAAAGATACCAATGCAACGCTGATTGGCAAATGGAGCGGCAATGCGGGCCCTGGAACTGTGGTTTCCAAAGACAGCTTCATAACACTTCATTTTAAATCGGATAAAAGTATTGCCTGCAGTGGATGGAAGGCTCAGGTCATTATCACAATGATTACGCCATCGGCAGTAAAATTCTCACAACCAAGCCCAATAATACCTGCCCCCAATTGTAAAGATTCAATATTTCGATTCGTATTGGACCAGCCCATGCCATGCGATTCCTTTTTTCTTGCGAACACAACATTAACCGGACCCAGTATTCCGAGCATCAAAAAGATTACAGCACTAAATTGTAGTAACGGAAAGACGCAGTTAATAGAGATCAAAACGCAGAGTGGTTTGTCTCTCAACGGTCAGTATACGCTAACTCATAAACATGGATATCGGGATTTTTGCGATAGCATCTACCCTATCTCCAGTGTCTATAAATTTTCCATTACCAACTGCCCCATTATTGTATCATTAAAAAGCGATAAAGACACTATTTGCAAAGGAGATTGTGTGAAAATCACATTGAGTGCCATCGGTGGTGACAGCAGTAAATACACTTACAGCTGGACTCCAACATCCATGAGCG
>CAJBVU010000135.1 GCA_903959115.1 uncultured Bacteroidota bacterium | reverse complement strand
TCCACAGACAAATCGCGAATCCTAATACCCAACTCTCCCATATCTCCAGGTGCAAATCCCAATCGATGCATGCCCGTGTCGATCTCTATGTGAATTTTCAAACCCTGCACGCCCGAACGAATCAGCCCTTCCAACGATTGAAAACTATACACCACCGGCTCCAAACCATATTCCTGTAACTGCCAAGCCGCACCCGAATCCACATTCATCACCATTATCGGGACGGTAATGCCCGCATTTCGCAAAGCAATTCCCTCGTCGATGTAGGCCACCCCCAAATAGTCTACGGCCAGCGCCTGTAAGGCGCGGGCCGACTCAAAGCTGCCACTGCCATACCCAAACGCCTTCACCATACACATGACCTTCTTGCCCGCTCCAACCCGCTGCTTGAAATACAGATAATTGTTCTTCAACGCATGCAAATTGATCTCCAACCGCGTCTGATGCAACCTGGCCTGCAAACGATTCGCCACCCGCTCCAACCCCGCACTTCGAGATCCCTTGATTAAAATTGAACGCGATGCGATGCCCGATAAAACCGCAGAATCCATCAACGCCGAAACCGTTTCAAATTGCCAAACCTTTTCCAAACCAAAATCGACAATGGCAGAATTTCTTAGTCCTCCATCGACCCCATCAGAAGCCGGGACAGAACCCAAACCCCTATACTCCTCCCCAACAAACACCGCTTCCGTGACCCCGTAATTGGATAACATGCGCAGAATACTATCGCGCAAATCCGCAGCTTCCATGCCCGTTTGCTCAAACGAACCCAAAATTGAAAGCAACGACAAATTGGGCGACTGTCGCTTTAGCATATCCAACGCCACCCCCAAACTCTCCAAATCCGCCGAATAACTGTCGTTCAATATATAATTCCCCGATTTTCCCGCCGCAAACTGCAAACGATTTTCTAAATGAGGCAACTGCGCAAAACGATCCAAATGCTCCGGATCCCAGCGTTCCAAAGCCTGCAAAACACACAAACACGACATTGCATTGCTCACCGAAGCCGAATCCATAAAAGGAATATCCAGATGATGCGATGTGCCGCGATGCACAAAATGTATACGCTGTCCGCCAGCCGACGAAATCGGGTTTGATGACACAACGCCAGCCGACGAATCCGCAGTCGACGAATCCGCAGCCGAAAAATTCTCAGCCACCAATACCTCAACCTCCGTAATCCGAAACTGCGCTCCTTCCGCCCAACCCCAATGAATCGCCTTCATCAGCGCATTCCGCGATTTCAATTTCGATACCTCCATCCGCACCGCCTCCAAATCAAAAGGAAAAACCACCACATCCGCGCCATCGGCAAGTGCTACCTTGCTCTTCGCCTTCTCCTGCATCGATGCAAAACCCTCCGCATGCGCCTCACCCAAATGCGTAATCACTGCCAAATTGGGTTGTACTATGTCGTGCAAAGTTCCCATATCCGCCGCGTTCGAAATGCCAACCTCCAACAAAGAAAGTTGCGTTGATAAAGGAATTTCCAACAAACTCAACGCCACCCCCAACTGAGAATTATAACTTCTGGGACTCTTGCCCATAGAAAAATCGCCTTTGAATAACGATGCCAACCACTCCTTTACGATGGTCTTCCCGTTGCTGCCCGTGATCCCCACCACAACGCCCGTCAATTGCTTTCGATGCCATGCCGCCCACTGCTGCAAAGCCAATAACGTATCATCAACGACCAAAAATAATGCATCGTTAAATTGCAATATTAAATTAGATTCAAAACGAGAAACCAAAAACATCCGAACCCCAGCGCGATACGCCTCACCCAAATAAGCATGGCCATCGCGGACGCCTTTTAATGCCACAAATAAAGTAGACGAGGTCTCGGCCGACCATAATTTCCGGGTGTCGAATACCAACGAACAAATGACATTCCCTGTAATAAATTCTGATTTTCTCAAATCCGGAGAAGATGAAATTTCACCGGAAACCGAACTCCCAACCCCAGATTCAAATCCCGCCGCAGAACCTATGTCGATTCCCGCCACAGAATCCATCGCAGCACCCTGCACCCTGCCTCCCGTAATCTTTACGATATCGTTAAAAGCAAATTTCACTGTTATGAATTTCGCAAATTGATTTCTGCACTGTCGCCAATATTCAAACTCGAAGCCGCCCCCACCAAATTGGCATCCGCCCCAATCAACGAATCCTCCAAAATGGCATTGTTCAATTCCGCGCCCTGACCAATGATGCTATTTTTTAACATCGAACGGGTAATTACTGCGCCATCACCGATACTCACATCCGGCCCAATAATGCTATTCTCAACCTTCGCCGTAGGCGATATATATACCGGTGGAACAATAATATTCCCCTTTTCAAACTTCACAAACGCCTGCTGATCCACCCGCTTTAACAGATTCCGATTGGTCTGCAAAATGATATCCTTCTGTCCACAATCAAACCAAGTATCCACCGTAAACGTAGTAAAACCAATGCCCTTGTCGATCATGCACTGCAACGCATCCGTCAAATGAAACTCGTTCTGCGTCCGAATCTCATGCTGAATGTTGTAATCCAAACAAGCGAATAAATCCGCAGAATTTTCGATGTAATACAAACCCACCAAAGCCAAATTCGACTTCGGAATCAAGGGCTTCTCGCTCAAACGCAAAATATGCCCGTCTTCCTTTAATTCAGCCACACCAAACTGACGTGGATCCTCAACTTTTCTGACCCCCAAAGCATTCCCGCCCTTGGCAAAAACACCTGCAAAATCAGCATCAAAAATCGTATCGCCCAAGACAATCAATAAACCCTCATCGGCCGAAAAAACATCACGCGTTAACCAAACTGCATGTCCAATCCCCTTGCCCGTGGTCTGAATCACAAACGTAGATTGATACTGTCCGTAATGCTCTGCGATATACTGCTCGATGCGATCCCCCAGATACCCAATCACAAATACAAACTCTGTAACACCGGCCAATACCAATCGGTCCATGATATGACCCAAAATCGGTTTTCCCGCCAAAGGTATCAACGATTTGGGCTGGGTTCGGGTGTGCGGTTTGAGACGACTCCCCATGCCAGCCAAAGGAATAACGGCTTTCATTGTAAAACAAAGGTATAATGATTGACCTAAAGTTGTTGCTTATTTGTGCAGCCAACGCAAACGCCAGCAATAGCCATCCGTTTCTTCCACCCGATACAAATTGGATCGCTTCACTTCCACCGCACACAAAATCCCCTCCGAACACGTCATCACCGCCACATAATCCTTGGCCCAAGGCTCAATCTTCTGATTCACAAATACGTCGCTCAGCTTCTGCGAACCACCCCCAAACCCCACAATCACATCCCCATTCACCCAAGACCGAATCACAACCGATTTCCCAGCCAACGCATCGGCAAAGTAGTACGCTTCCGACCCAAACTCGCCAACCGCAATCCGCTCAATCACTAACCCCAAATCTCCCCATAACCACTCACCCTCCCCCCATTCAATGGCGATGGCACTGGGCGATACCACCTCCTTCGAC
>CAJBVU010000134.1 GCA_903959115.1 uncultured Bacteroidota bacterium | reverse complement strand
GGTGGAAAATCATTCCGGGAAACTAGCTGGAAATTTTAACACGGTGGAAAATCATTCCGGAAAACAAGCTGGAAACTTTAACTCGGTGGAAAATCATTCCGGGAAACAAGCCGGAAACTTTAACTCGGTGGAAAATCATTCCGGGAAACAAAGCCAAAGTGTTAACTATGGACTCTACGAGTCACAACAAATGGGCACCATCGTACATTCCGTAGTAATCAATGGTCAATCCGTCCCCTTTACCATCCAAAATACTCTCCTAAAAATTAACCTTCCCCAACCCCTGAAGAGTGGAGAAAGTATAGATTTCTATATCGATTTTACAACCTACTTTGATCGAGGTAGCGTACGCCGCAGAATGAAAGTATATAACCACCATGGCTATAAACACTTTAATGGGGTCCATTGGTATCCCAGGATTTGTGTCTACGATAGAAAATTTACCTGGGAAACAGATCAACACGTGGAAAAAGAATTTTATGGCGATTATGGTGCCTTTGATGTGGAATTAGACCTGCCCAATCATTACATAGTAGAAGCCACCGGCCTGCTTCAAAACAAAGCCGAAGCCATGCCAACAGCCCTGAGAAAGCAGATTGATATTTCAAACTTCAAAGAAACACCCATCGGCTCTCAACCCTCCGTCATTATCCCCGCAACAGGAAAACGCAAACGCTGGCAGTTTCATGCCAATAATGTCCACGATTTCGCTTGGACCGCCGATCCCACCTATCGAATCGGTGAAGTAGAATGGAATGGTGTAAAATGCGTCGCCATCGCCCAAGAAAATAACGCAGCCGGCTGGCAACAAACCGCTCAGTTCACCGCCAAAGTCATCGCCACCTATAGCAGAGATTTCGGCATGTACGATTACCCTAAAATCGTTTGCGCCGATGCCGCAGATGGTATGGAATACCCCATGATTACCATGGACGGAGGTCAGTACCCAAGCCACCAAAGCCTCATCGCCCACGAAGTAGGTCACAACTGGTTCTTTGGGATGATAGGATCCAACGAAACCTATCGCGCCGCCCTCGACGAAGGATTTACCCAATTCCTTACCGCTTGGTGCATGCGCAAACTCACCAAAGAAAATCAACCCGAACTCAAACGCGCCTTTTCGGGGTATATGGAAGATGCCATCGACGGGACCGACGAAAGTTTGGAAACGCATAGCAATGAATTTCACTCAGCAACTGGACACGGCGGTGGCTATAAACACGTGTATTATAAAACGGCTTCGATGCTTTATAACCTGCAGTATACCCTCGGCGATTCGGTGTTTCTGCAAGCAATGAAAGACTATGTAAGTCAATGGAAATTCTGTCACCCTTACATCGATGATTTTAGAAATACGATGACCCAAAGCGCGCAAACCGACCTAAATACCTTCTTCGATCAGTGGTTTATTTCCACCAAAGCCGCCGATTATGGCATCAAAAAAATTACGCCTCTGAGACCAAAATCCAACCGTTACCGCGTTACCATCGCAAGAAACGGCGATATGGTCATGCCCGTGGATATCGATTTTTTAATCCGCCCCAGTGATGCGCCAAAAACTGTGAAAGCGCCAAAAAATTCAAAAGCGATATTGGCCAGCGATGTTTTCTATTCCATTACCATTCCAGTAAATCAATACGAAAAACCCGGCAGGTATAACCTTAGGCCTTGGATTGGTTGGGATAAGCTGAGAACTACTTATACCTTCGACATCGACATGCCCGTGGCGGGTGAATTGCGTCAGGTTTGGTTGGATCGCAGTGGTAGATTGGCCGACATCAATCGGACTGACAATGTATGGAAGAATCGAAACGAATGGAGATGGGATCTTGGAAACGGCGCAAATACCAGCTACTTGGGTGTTTACCAATGGAAAGGTCGTCCCGATATTAGAATCAACGGCGCCAGCGGTCTTCTCGTTGGAGGCCTCATCGATGGTCAGTATGCTGGCAGAAAAAAGCAATTTGAACTTGGTGCTTGGGCAAAAACCGGCGTCTGGGCAAAGTATAGCAATCCATCTACCGCCTTCAATTACCGCATGTCGTTCGCCCATCAAACCCGCGGTGCCGGAACCTATTTCTTCAAATCTCTATTGTACAACGAAATCAACAGCAATGAAATGGGTTGGTTTGATCAGGCAGGGAAAACTACCTATGGCATTTCTGGCAAAATGAGTCAGCGAAATCATACCCATTTAAATGCTGAGAATCGCGGTAATTCCCTTTATAATCCATGGGATTCGGTAGGCGTGATGAGTGGAAAAGATCCCTATTTCCCGCAACAAAGCGCATTAAACGGATATTTACCCACGTCCAACCGCTGGAGTTATTTGAGCAATATTCATCTCGATCTTTTCGTTCAGCAAGCCTACGCCGGATGGGGTAGATCGGGTAATGTTCGATGCGATGTTCGATTGTCATCCCCATGGAGTGAAACCCAATATGGTTACGTTCAAATGGAATGGAAACACTATCAACCCATCGGAAAAACACATTTGCGCATACGCACCGTAGGCTATTATGGCGGTGGCTCTAACCCAACACCCGAATCCGTTTTATACGCAGCAAACGCCAATCCCGAAGAATCATTTAATAATGCCATTTACAGAGATTTTGGCATGATCAATTGGAATGCGAATCAGTCAAGCAGAAACGCTATAAACCAGTCAATTCAAGTCAATGGTGGGCTAAACTTAAGAGGATTTGATCAATACAGCATCCCTAAGTCGGTGAAGCAAGCCGATGGCTCCGATACGATTCTCGCCTTTTTCCGAGGCAATCAAGGTGCCGCCATTAACGCCAATTGGGATATCACAGCATTATTTAAATGGGTGCCCAAGGTGAAAATCATTGCCATAAACCCTTATTTCTTTGGGGATGTGGGTTGCATCGGTATGCCATTAACGAGCAAAAATTCTTTGAGTGAGCAGATAACCAAGTCGGTGTACAGCGGTCTTCTCGCCGATGCGGGTCTTGGAGCCAATGTGAACCTGAAAAACTTCAATGTTCTGTTCAAAAACAAAGCCATGCGAGCAAGCAAACCCCTGAATTTGAAAGTGGAGTTCCCAATTTGGAGAAACGCAGTTCAACCCGGCGACGACTATCTCTCTTTCCGCATGCGATTGAGCGTAGGAACGGTGTTTTAGCATTTTAAACTACCTTTGCTGCTGTGAATATTTTGTGGTCTCATACACTTCCCAGTACCTCACCCTGTGAACAGGTTTGGGGTGTTTACCACGATGATACGGTTCATTATTTAAAACTTGGCGCTGGAAATACATCCCTGAGATACGAAATTGTTAAACATCCTAATCAACTGGAAGACAATGTGATATGGATAGAATTGGAAGGCGGATTTCAATTGTTGCCGACCCTATTTTCCGAAACGGCAATTCCTGGAATGATGCAACCCATCAAACGAACCATCCAAAATCAAATGACGTTGGCTTTTGAACCCAAGACCAAGCATCAACCCTTAAAGCCATCACAACCCAAACTTCATATTGCCGAAGGGCTATTGGCCGTTTCAAAACAATTTGCCACGGCTGCGGAATATTCCTCCTATCTGTGGTTCCACGACCAAACGGCGATCGTATTTGCTTATAAGAATGGCGATTTAGTTTTTTCAAATTCCTATACAAGCAGCAACATCCAAGAGCACCTCTATTTCGGATTACTGCCGTTTCACGATAGTAAACTAAAACAAGACCAATTCGCACTCACCGTGCATTGTGATCATTCTCAAATTGTCGCCGCACAACAAACCATGCACAAATTTGTGCCTCAAGTTCAAGTTTCAACGCCACAATTTCCTTGGTCAAATACCGAAGTTCCCCCGCTATTGCACATCGTTGCACCGCTAATTAAACTATCTACATGCGCATCACCGGTGGCGAATTAACAAGCAGAATCATCCCTGGCCAGTTTGCCAACCACGTTAGACCCTCCACGGATCGAGTGCGAGAGTCGTTGTTTAACACCCTCAACCACCAAAAGGGAATCGCTGAAACCCAAATATTGGACCTATTCTCGGGTTCCGGAATTATTGCGTTGGAGTTTCTATCGCGCGGGGCCAACAATGTCTTTAGCATCGACAAGGACAAAAAAAATATCAGCCATCAAAAAGCCATCCAAAAAAGTTGGGAGCTAAACCAGTGGCACGTTATTTTCGGCGATGCCCTTACACCGCAAAAATCGATTGAAAAGTTAGGCCTAGGCATGCCCCCGTTTGATATCATCTTTGCCGATCCACCGTATGATATGCCCGACATTCAAGGCCTGGTTTCTATTTTGATGCCCCTACTCGCCGATCAAGGCTGGTTGATCATCGAACACAAACCCCAACTGGTATTTGCCGAACAGGAATTGTTGAAAAAGGAATATGGCAGTACCACAATGACTATATTCGCAAAAGAATAATCGCAAAACACCCCGATTTCTGATATACCCAAACGCCATGAGCAAGATTGCCGTTTTTCCCGGAACCTTTGATCCAATCACCGTTGGACACGTTGATATCATCAATCGCGCGAGCAATATGTTCGACAAAATCATCGTCGCCGTGGGTGTCAACACCAAAAAAACGACCCTTTTCGACCTAGAACTGCGTAAAGAATGGATAAAAATCGCATTTGCAAATAATCCAAAAGTAGAAATCGCAGATTATGAGGGCTTAACGGTGGACTTTTGTAAGAAACACGACGCAAAATTCTTGCTGCGCGGTTTGAGAAATGGAACCGACTTTGACTATGAATCGCATATCGCCCAATTGAATAAAGCGCTGTGGGATGAAATTGAAACAGTGTTTATTATGTGCAATCCAGAACTGAGTTACATCAGCAGCACGCTCGTAAGGGATTTAATCATTCACAAAGCCGACTACAGTCGATATTTGCCAGAGGGCGTTACACCGAAGTCTTGAAGCGACTCACGCACTTTCTGAGCACGTCGTGCACACTTTGATAGGAATTGAATTCGGTGGTTTTAAACCAGTCTAAATCCGCAAATTTCACTTCTGAGATGCCTTCTTCTTGCTGAGGTTTTAAGGTACCCTTGCCATGGCTATTCATTAAATACCAATGAGTCTCCTTTAATAGCAAAATATCATCCTCGTAATACACATGGTAGGTCTCACCAATCTTATCGCTGATATTGATCATGTTGATGCCCGTCTCCTCCATCACTTCTCTCAATGCCGCCGCCATCTGATCCTCATGTCGTTCGATTTTACCCTTCGGCAAATCCCACAACCCGTTCCGCTTTATCGTTAATAATTGATTTTCCTTGTTAAAAACCAACCCTCCGGCAGCCTGAATGACGGTAAAGTCTTCCATAAACTGTAAAATAGTTGCTCTAGGGTCGGGGCAAATCAGCCCAAAATGCAAAGGTTTTCCATTGTTTTGTGATGAAAGCAAAATTTTGAAGCTCTTCTGCAGTTCATCATCCCCAATAAAATACAAATTACCCAATCCGCGCAATGCTTCTGGAGAATCTGCGATAACCAAAGCACCGTCGTTGAAATAGATTTTATAACTTTGCGCTTCCATGTCCAATCAAGCCGCAAAATTAGCAAAATTTCTCTTAGAAATAAAGGCAGTAAAACTAAGTCCTTCAGAACCATTCACTTGGACTTCTGGCACCCTTTCTCCCATCTACTGTGACAACAGAATGGTGCTATCCTACCCCGAAGTTCGCACATTTGTGGCCGAAGAACTCGCCCAATTGATCCAACGCGAATTCCCCCAAGCAACCCGTATTGCTGGTATTGCCACGGCGGGAATCGCCCATGGAGCCTTGGCAGCCGACAAACTCAACATGCCCTATTGCTACGTTAGGCCGGAGCCCAAAAAGCACGGTTTGAAAAATCAGGTGGAGGGTGAAATGAATCCGGGCGATAAAATCGTCTTGGTTGAAGACTTGATTTCCACCGGAAAAAGTAGCTTCCAAGCCGTTGAAGGAGTGCAGAATGCAGGTGCCGAAGTCATTGGTATCGTAGCGCTATTCACCTATGGATTTGCCAATGCTATGGAAAAATTTGTAAATGCGGGTATCCCCGTTCACACGCTCACCAACCTCCCAACACTGACAAAAGTGGCCGCAGAATACGGGTTCATTAAAGACAACGAACTGGCTACAGTGAATCGTTTTGCAGAAAATCCTAGCGCTTGGGGAGAATCTCTCTAAGCGATTCGATGGTCGACACCTGATCTAAAGGAAAACCATCTTCCCATGACTTCAGCGTGGCTTCCGTAACACGATAGCCCGATTTGTTTCTTTTGCTCGATGCAATATCGATGCATTCCACAGTAAACACCTGCGTCGCCGGTAGTCTATGCACTGGGCCAAATTTTTCCTGCGTATTTTCAATAATCCACCTTTCCAGGATTTCATATTCTAGTTCCGGAACCTGAACCGCAACCTTGGTAAAAGTCAGCCAAGATTCCCCCGAGGCGATACCCATGGTAAACTTTGTAAAACCAGTTCGGCCGTCAATCCGACCTCGTTCGGCGTATAAGAGAACAAGTTTCAAAGCGATCGGCTGCATTTGAAATTGGGAGTTAGAAAAAATCGAAGGGTTAAAAGGACTGCGAAAACTGCCCGTAACCATTTTGTTGAATACCTGAACTTCCCGAGACCCCATATTCCCCCAACGCGAAACAAACCACTCCTCGATCTCATATGCCTCCCTCAAATGCATTTCATTCATCGCCGTTACAACCTCTGTTAAATGAACTTCGATGTTGTTTTCGGTCTTTAGTGGCGCCAAAATCAATGAGATCGTTTCCGACATATCACCCACAAAATGCTTGCTTTCATCCAACAGCCAATGGGGAACACCTACCGTTTCCATAGCCAGTACTTTGAGATTATTTGACGAAATGATTCTTTTGGGACATTCATTTTTCAAAAGCGATGTGACCAGCCCAACATAGGATTCATTTTCGGAGTTGTTTTGGAGAAAATCCGCCCACACTTGCTGCTTGTCCCTTTCAAATCTGGCCAATAACAACGCATCGATCAATTGAGAAAACTGCTTCATTCTTCCTTCCTATTCCAGTGTCCAACTTTTACCACCCCAGCTTGTAAAGCCAAATTCTCGGTCAAATACCGCGAAAAAACTTCCGTAAATCCGTGCGTTACGTATACATGCTCAGCGCCCGATGCCGAAACAGCATCTATCAATTGGG
>CAJBVU010000133.1 GCA_903959115.1 uncultured Bacteroidota bacterium | reverse complement strand
GCAATTTCTATTTGGTAGGGATCCTGTTTATTCATTATTGCTTTTATCCTTTCAATCAACAATGTGGGCCTAAATAAAACATCCTGTATCACACCACCTATTTTAACAAAAAACGATCTTCCGCCAAAACGCAATGCCATATCAATATCAGCCGTGGCAATAATTTCGAACTGATCTACCGGTTTTTTGTCGATGCAATAGCCTAAGAGCCAAATCAGCTTATCTACGATTGGAGTATCCAACCATCCGTTTTGAAATAATAGACTCTGTTTGGCTGGATATCTTCCGTGGGAATCTGCTTGAAACAAGGGTTTTACATCTTTTTCATTGGAATGACGTTGGTTGTTATTGAATTGGGCCGATTGGTTGTTTATTTCATTTTCCCATTGGTGTTCTTCATATCTCGATAGACACCAGAATATTTCTGAAAAAGCATCAAATGGGATGGATTTTTTAGAAAAAATGGCATTGAAAGGAGAGGTTTGGATGCTATTAATTAGAATTGGGGAGATAAATAGCGCTTCAAATTGATAAAAAGGAAGAGAAAATGTCGTGTTTGCTTCTGATTGGTGATGAAATTCGATGAGCTTTTGGGTAATCGGCATCGACCAATTACGGATGAAATTTTCATGTAACAAGCCTTCGTTATAAATCCAGATACAATCCTTTAATTCACTGTCAAGTGGCTGATTATCAGTATATGCAATTTTTATTTCGTTGTTTGAAGCTTTAAAAAAGGACCAATCTGTGGTAATCTGGAATTTTTCACCCAAGCGGGAGCCAATCACGTCATTAAAAACGTAGTGAACTCGTGGCGAATTTTTGTGAGTAAACAATAACACCATAAATGTTTTCCTTAATTTTGTGCAAAATAATGAAGGTTGCATTAATCACCGGTATAACCGGACAAGACGGAGCCTATTTGGCTGAATTTCTTTTGAAAAAGGGTTACATGGTGCACGGCATCAAACGTCGTAGCTCTTTGTTTAATACAGATAGGGTAGATCATATTTACGAAGATCCACATATTGAGGGCAATCGATTTAAAATGCACTACGGGGATTTAACGGATTCTACCAATTTGATACGCATCATTCAAGAAGTACAGCCCGATGAAATTTATAATTTGGGTGCGATGAGCCACGTACATGTGAGTTTTGAAACCCCGGAATATACTGCCAACTGTGATGCAATTGGTACATTGCGTTTGTTGGAAGCAATTCGTATTCTCGGACTTACCAAGAAAACTAGAATTTACCAAGCATCAACTTCTGAATTATATGGTTTGGTGCAGGAAATTCCTCAAAAGGAAACTACGCCATTCTATCCTCGTAGCCCTTATGCTGTAGCCAAAATGTACGGTTTTTGGATAACAGTAAACTACCGTGAAGCGTATGATATTTTTGCATGTAGCGGTATTTTGTTCAACCACGAAAGTCCTATTCGTGGGGAAACTTTTGTAACACGTAAAATCACTCGAGCCACCTCGCGCATTGCGTTGGGTCTTCAAAATAAATTGTACCTTGGAAATCTAAATTCCAAGCGCGATTGGGGTCATGCCAAAGATTATATTGAGGCAATGTGGTTGATTCTACAACATGAAAAAGCCGAAGACTTTGTAATTGCCACGGGCGTAACTACCGAAATTAGAGAGTTTGTTCGCATGAGCTTTAAACATGTGGGTATCGATATGGCATTTAAGGGAGAAGGTGTAGACGAAATCGGTTATGTAGCTGGAGTTGATGATACCGTTTTTGAGGCCGCAACAGGTCAAAAGAATCAGTTGTCGATTGGCCAAGAAGTAGTATTTGTGGACCCTAAATATTTCCGCCCTACCGAAGTTGATTTATTGATTGGTGATGCTACAAAAGCGCGCACAAAACTTGGTTGGTCACCCAAATATAAATTGCAAGATTTGGTTACAGATATGATGCAAAGCGATATTAAAGTGATGCAAAAAGAAACCTATTTGAAAGAAGGTGGTTTCCAAACCAAGAATTATTTCGAATAATGGAAAAACAAGCGAAAATTTACGTTGCGGGGCACCGAGGTATGGTTGGCTCGGCCATCGTTCGTGAACTGAATCGTTTGGGTTACTTTAATGTGATAGTTAGGACAAGTGCCGAGTTGGATTTGCGAAATCAAACAGCGGTTGAAATGTTCTATCAACAGGAAAAGCCAGACTATGTCTTTGTTGCTGCCGCCAAAGTGGGTGGTATTTTAGCAAACAATACCTATCGCGCTGAATTTCTGTACGATAACCTATGCATTCAAAACAATTTGATTCATAATGCACACGTTTTTGGGGTCAAAAAGCTTTTGTTTTTGGGGAGCTCTTGCATTTATCCCAAATTGGCGCCTCAACCCTTAAAAGAAGAGTATTTATTGAGTGGTTATTTGGAGCCTACCAATGAACCCTATGCCATAGCTAAAATTACGGGAATCAAAATGTGTGAGG
>CAJBVU010000132.1 GCA_903959115.1 uncultured Bacteroidota bacterium | reverse complement strand
TTGGGCGGATCGCCGTATTTCTCAAAGATGCAAAGTATGGTTTCCATGATGACAAATAAATTGGGATGGAATCAAGGCGATGGAAAAGGCATTCGAAACAGATTCTATTTGGCTGAGAACCTAACCAACCCTAGGTATAAAGACCTCCGATTGCTAACGTACAACTATCATCGCAAGGGAATGGACGAATTCGCCGCCACGCCCGAGCAAGCTAGAAAAAACATCACAGAGAACATCAAAAAACTCAAAGAAACCCAGTCGATTTTCCAAAACTGCTTGCTGCAAAAATCTTTTTTCTCAACCAAGTGGCCGGAGTTAGTTGAAATATACAATGGGGCACCTGTTCCTGAAAAAACGGCGATGTCGAAATTTCTCTCCGAAATCGACCCCACCAACAGTCAGCGATACGATAAAATCAAATCATGATTTGGTGTGGCTTGGATATCGCCACGGAATTCTCTGAAGCGTTATCATCGAGATTTGATACTATTTCGGACACCAAAATCGCTTCAAAACCGGATGTCTTTTTCTTATGCAGTCAATCAACCCATTCCCTTTGTTTGTCGTTCATTGACGATTGCGTAGGCGGAATTCCCGAATCGCATATCCTTACCATTCCCAATGGCGACGAAGCCAAAAATCTCAGTGTTTGCGAAACTATTTTCAATTGGCTAAGAGACAACAACGCGCAACGCAGTTCTCTGCTGATTAACATCGGTGGCGGCGCTCTTTGCGATGTAGGGGGGTTCTGCGCTTCAACGTATTTGAGAGGCATTGAATTTTGGAATATCCCAACGACCTTATTAGCGATGGTTGATGCTTCTGTTGGTGGAAAAACCGGCATCAATTTAGGTCATTACAAAAATTATATCGGCACATTTTCTACCGCAACTCATATCTTCATCACGCCACATTGGTTAAAAACACTACCCCAAAACGAGGTATTGAGCGGATGGGCCGAGGTGATCAAACACGGAATCTTATTGGGCGGAAAAGCTTGGACACAAGTTCAGCAACCCATCCCAAACACCAACGATCACCAAACATGGCTGAGCATCTTGGAGTGGAACATCAAAATCAAATCGCGCATCGTTAACGCGGATTTCGAAGAAAAGGGAGAGCGGAAATTGTTAAACCTTGGTCATACGATTGGCCATGCATTAGAATCCTTATGCCTTGACCAGGAGAAGCCAATCCCACACGGTTTCGCCATTGCATGGGGATTGGTCATGGAGTCGGCCTTGGCAATTCAATTATCGACCCAAAGAGAAGCGACGGAAGCCTTACATCAACAGTTAAAAACGATTGTAGAAGGACTGTATACATCAATTCATTTTGGCGAGAACCACATACCCAAATTGATGAGCTATATAAGGGCCGACAAAAAGAACGACCACGACAAATTGTTATTTTCGATGGCTTTTGCTCCCGGAGAATGTGATTTCAATATCGCCATATCACCTGAGGCAGTAATTCAAGTATTGAATCAGTATGTTGGCCAAACAAATTAACCTCCCGGTAAGTAAAAGCTTACTAAACCGAACTTTGATTACAATCGCCGGTCAGGGAAATCTAAAATCGTGGCTTGAAAACAACGCTAACATTGTTGCCAATGGCTGCAGAGACACGCAACTGCTGATAAATGCGCTTACCCAAGAAAACACCGGTGAATCGCCAACTTATTATTTTCAAGATGCTGGGACTCCTTGCCGATTATTTACCGCCTTCGCGGCTGCAAATTTTACGTCGCCTTGTCAAATCACAGGCAATGAAAGCTTAAACAGCAGAAGCATCGAACCTTTGGTAACCGCTTTAATTGCGATGGGCGCCGACATAAGGTATTCTGATCAGGTTGGATTCACACCCATTTCAATAAATCGCGGAATAACAGCATGGCAAGATGTTACAATCAGCGCCGCTCTAAGTTCTCAGTATGCGAGTGCATTGCTACTGATTGCTCCATTATTTGTCGGTATCAAAAGAATTATCATCACCGACAACACCCATTCTGAGGCCTATTTAGAGATGACCGTTCAGTTATTGAATCGGTTGGACATTGAGACTTCAAGCGTTAAAGAAGGCACCGCACTTTGCATTACAATCAATGGAGATTACCAGAGTTCAAATACCCCAATTGATTTAGATTTAATCGAATCGGATTGGAGTTCCGCCGCATTCTTCTACCCGCTTTTATTGGGCATGTCGAAGAATTTAACGATAGAGCTCCTTGGATTAAAAATGAGTGATTCTGAGCGAAACAAGGATCTATCACTCGGCGGATCGCAAATAAAAAGTTCCCAAGGCGATGCGGCGATGCGCGAATTAGGCAATCTTCTTGGCATCGAAACAATCGAAACGGAGAATGGGATTCTGATTTCAAGGCAAAATAGCCTCATTAACCCGACCCCTGAATGTTTAGCAAACGATGAAATTCTCGAGCACGATCAAACCTTACGCATCAATCTAAAAAACAACCCCGATCTTGTTCCTGCGTTGGTCGTTGGTTGGTGTATTTTGGGAAAATCGGCAATCATTAGTGGAATTTACAATTTGCGATTTAAAGAGTGCGACAGGATATTGGCGTTACAAGAAAACATCAAAGGACTGGGATGCACATTAGCGATGTTAGGCAGTGAAGAGGAAGACCAATGGATATTGAATTGTTCTGGCCGCTTCTTCCCTACCCAACTCCAAATAGACACCCAATCAGACCATCGCATTGCAATGGCATTCTCTGCGCTAAAACCATGGGTCGCATCATTGAGCTATACTGACACCGCCTGTGTAGAAAAATCTTTCCCGCAGTTTTGGGAGCAATTGAAGAAGTGTACCTTTGACTAAGTTAACAGATAACCCAATGAATTCAGAAAACCCCATCAACAATTCAACAGCGACCGACACCAAAAAGAAGGGAACTGACTCACGCAAAACCTGGATTCTTGCAATATTTGCGATGGTCTGCACAGTCATATCGTTTATTTTTCGCTACCAAAGTGGTGGATCAGACGCCGTAACTAATATTTCGAAGGGTCAAAGCGTATTTGCATACACCCTAGACGATGTAAACAAGGTGCTGGATTATCAACTCAAGGGTTGGAACGATGCAAACATCGATGTTTTTATGTCGGGCTACATCAAAGATTCCAGCGTGCGATTCATTACCGACAAAAAAGTTAAGACAAGTTGGCAAGAAATTACGGATTCCTACAAAAAAGGCTACCCAGATAAAGACGCTATGGGGAAACTCACCTTTCATCGCGACGAAATCCGATGGGTAAATGAATCGGCCTACATCGCACAAGTCATCGGAAGATGGGAAGTCATTCAAAAGCATAAACTGGAGCAGGCAAATCCAAATCTAGGTTCACGAGATTTTTCAAGCATAGTAAACAGAAACGCTCCCACCCACGATACATTGAGTGGACGTTTCAGTTTGATTTTTATTGGCACACCTGAAGGACCAAAAATTCAGATCGACCATACTTGGTAAATCAAGAAATTGAGTAGTAGTAGTAGTAGTAGTAGTAGTAGTAGTAGTATATCGAAACGAAATGGCCAGAAACAGCATCGGAAAGAATTTAACCATCACTTCATTTGGTGAAAGCCATGGGACTGCCATCGGGGTTGTGATAGATGGATATCCATCAAACGTGACCGTTGATTTACAAGCATTGCAAAGATGTATGCAACGCCGACGTCCAGGTCAGAGCAACATTACCACAACTCGTAACGAAAGTGATGTCGTTGAAATCATATCTGGAATTTTTGAAGGAAAAACCCAAGGCTCGCCAATAACAATGTTGATTCCAAATACTGATGCGAAGTCGGAGGACTATGATGCATTAAAGGACATTTACAGGCCGGGTCATGCAGATTTATTATACAACACCAAATACGATCATCGTGATCATCGCGGTGGTGGACGAAGCAGCGCAAGAATTACAGCAGGATGGGTCGCCGGAGGTGCATTGGCCATTCAATATTTAGAAAAACAGGGTATCACAATCACCGGATGGGTGAATCAAATCTATACGATCATCGCCCCAATAACCCAATCCACGCCTAATGCATCAGACATTGAAAGAAGTCTAGTTAGATGCTGGGATGTAGAAACAAGTGAGGCAATGATTGCTGCCATTGAATTGGCAAAATCGGAAAACGACAGTTTGGGTGGAGTAATCCAATGTAATATTAGCGGAATGCCAAAAGGAATTGGAGAGCCGGTATTTGGGAAATTGCAATCCGTTCTAGGTCAGTATTTATTGAATATTAACGCGGTTAAGGGCATTTCATTTGGCGATGGCTTTTCTGCCGCTTCGATGAAAGGTTCGCAATACAACGATGAATGGGTCAGCGATTCAAACGGGATTGGCTCAAGAACCAATCACAGTGGAGGAATCATTGGGGGTATGAGTACCGGGGAAGATATAAAAATTCAGGTGGCCTTTAAACCTACGTCAACCATAGGCAAAGAGCAGAATACCGTTAATAAATTGGGTGAGAATGTAACCATAGCGGCTACGGGACGACATGACCCCTGTGTATTGCCAAGGGCTGTACCGATTGTAGAAGCAATGTGTGCCCTGGCAATTATGGATTTGATGCTCGAGAGCAGTTAGTTTCTGATCACATTAATTATTCATCGTGATTGGGTCGCAAATCAAATCAGGACCAAAGGATAAACATCATCGAATATCAAGGAAGAAATAAAATTAATTAGAAATCGTAAGAGCAATAATAACGAAATGAACAGAGCTGAAATATTGAACCAGTTTTCCAAGTTGTTGGATGTGATGGATGAATTGCGCGAAAAATGTCCATGGGACAAAGAACAAACCATGGAGACCATACGCACTCTAACCATTGAGGAGACGTTTGAATTATCAGACGCCATCATACAGAAAGATTCGGAGGAGATCAAAAAGGAGCTCGGTGATATCCTTTTACACATTGTATTTTATAGTAAGATTGCGTCCGAGACCAACAACTTTAACGTTGGGAATGTCATCGAATCATTAATTGGAAAGCTCATCCGCAGACATCCTCACATTTACGGCGATGTGGAAGCCAACGACTCCGAGAAGGTCAAACAGAATTGGGAGCAGATCAAAATCAAAGAAAAGGGCACGAAAAAGAATGGCCTGTTAGATGGCGTCCCGAAGGGATTAACTGGCATTGTCAAAGCTTACCGTATGCAAGAAAAAGCGTCTCAAGTGGGATTTGATTGGAACAATCCGGAGGATGCTTATAAAAAAGTGGAGGAAGAGTGGCAAGAATTTCAGGAAGCGGACAACCAGGCAGATAAAGAGGCCGAATTTGGCGATTATCTATTTGCTTTGATCAATTTTGCCCGTTTAAGCGGTATCAATCCAGACGATGCATTAGAGTTAACAAACCACAAGTTTATCCGAAGATTCAAGGCAATTGAAAGCATTGCCGAATTAAAGGGGTTGTCACTTATTGATTTAACCTTGGAGCAAATGGATGTGATGTGGGATGAGGTAAAGCGGATCGAAAGATCAGAATAAATTCAAAACGACAATAAACAAAAAAACCTGACTGTTAGGTCAGGTTTTATGTCTTAATAAAGTCGGCGGCGACATACTTTCCCAGGTATTACCCAAGTATCATCTGCGCTGATGGGCTTAACTTCTCTGTTCGGAATGGGAAGAGGTGGACACCATCGCCATAGCCACCATAAGGTCTTTAAAGTCTATGACAAATGCTGGAAATAAGAAATAATAAAGAGTTAAAGGTAAGTCTACGGGTAATTAGTACTACTCGACTCATACATTACTGTATTTACATCTGTAGCCTATCAACGTAGTAGTCTTCTACGACCCTTAAAGGAAAACTCATCTTGAGACTAGTTTCGCGCTTAGATGCTTTCAGCGCTTATCTATTCCGCACGTAGCTACTCTGCGATACAGCTAGCGCCATAACAGATACACCAGAGGTGCGTCCGACCCGGTCCTCTCGTACTAAGGTCAGATTCTCTCAATTTTCCAACGCCCACAACAGATAGGGACCGAACTGTCTCACGACGTTCTGAACCCAGCTCGCGTGCCACTTTAATGGGCGAACAGCCCAACACTTGGGACCTTCTCCAGCCCCAGGATGTGACGAGCCGACATCGAGGTGCCTAACTTTGCCGTCGATATGAGCTCTTGGGCAAAATCAGCC
>CAJBVU010000131.1 GCA_903959115.1 uncultured Bacteroidota bacterium | reverse complement strand
GTCGTTGGGAGCAAGGCGACACCCATTTCTCGCTTACAACCAGCGGAAGCACTGGCGAACCCGCAACCATCGAACACTGTCGTGCCGCCCTCCAATGGAGCGCAGAAAGCACCCAGAATACTTGGTTTACAACTTCAAACCCTCCGAATGAACACACATCATTTCCACCCATCCAATTGTGCATATTACCCCTAAACAAAGCAGGGGGATTTATGCAACTCATCCGCAGTGCTGTTTGGAATGTACCGATATGGATTGGCCCGACTAGTGCCAACCCGTTTTCGGAATCAGAACTAGCACTAATAATAAACGGGGAAGTAATCCCATTTAGTCCGGAACTCTGGAATCAATATAAACCCAATATTTTGAGCATCACGCCGATGCAACTTCAACTGGCATTAAAATCAGAAACCGGCCAAGAAATCCTCAATCAAATGCACACCGTTTTGATTGGCGGACAAGCCATGGATTTACAGCTAGAAAAACAGATTTTGGAGGCCTTTCCAAACACCCGATGGATCCACACTTTTGGATCTACAGAAACGGCTTCCCATTTTGCCGGCCGTATACTAAATCACAACACGGCAGAATATACCCTCACGGCCGGCTCCTCCCTCAACACCAATGAATCCGGGGAAATTCAAATCTCAAACCCCGCAACCAACGGCCGCAGGATCACACTTTACGACAAAATACAACTGACCTCAGACACCACATTTATTTGGCTGGAGAGAACCAACCTGCTTGTGAATTCGGGCGGCGTAAAAATCCCGATCGAACCCCTAGAAAAAGAAATATCCATCCTTCTGAATTGGCCATTACATTCATTCTATATCGCTGGTCAGCCCCACCCAATACTAGGCGAAGAACTGACCCTTTTCACAACACATTCCATAAACGACATGCAGCGCATCACCGATAGCCTCTCCCAACTACACAAACTGCATCAACCCAAGAAAATTCTGTTTATTTCAGAAATCACTATATCCGACAACGGCAAAATCGTTCGAAAAATCAATCCATAGGAACAAAATCATCTGGAAAATCAATCCATAATACCGAAGCCATACCGGTGTCGTTTTAACGCTCCCCCCTCCAAAGTATGCATCCCCGGCTTTTCCATTAAATCACCACTATCGGCCCAACTATCAGCCCAACCCCACCAAGGTTCTATGCAAAAAAATGGAGCCCCTGGTTTTGCCCAAAATCCCACCGCGTCCCATTCAGAACATACAAAATCTAACAGTTTTTTGCCACCCCTTTCCCATAAGCTCAAGCCACCAAATGGAGGCTGCCTAAAAACAATAGCATCCCTTGCAAACAAATCATCCCTCAACATTAACTCTCCATCCACTTCCAATTGCTCCTTCGCCCCACTGTAATATGCCCCATCAATCAACCATCGATCCGCCGCAAATTTCTCTTCAAACCGCAATTCATACTTCTCCAAAGCACCCTCAATCGCAAAGCCGGGATGACCGCCCACAGAATACAACAAAGGGTCCACACCCAAATTACTGATTTCATAATCCACCCACAGCAAACCCCCTTGAGCAGAATAAATCACATCGTACTGAAAATGAAATGGATACGAAGAAAAGGTATCGTCATTCCAAACCAAACGCAACCTTAATGATTCCATGTCATTAGAAACTACGGTGAAAACGCAATCCCGCGCAAACCCATGCTGTTTCATAGAATAATCCTTATCCAAAAATCGGAATTGATCATCCTTTAAACGACCTACAATCGGAAACAAATTGGGCGCTACTCGATTCCATAACGGATCGTGCTTTTCCCATAACAAATTCTTGCCGCTACCCACACAAACAGACTGCAACTCCGCACCCAAGGTACTGACCTCAATCTGCACATTTCCGCAATTCCATTGAATCATTTCATGGTTCATAGAGCAAAGATAATTATAACAAACACCAGTGTGACTACACCAAAGAAATCAGCCCCTCATTAAAAACTTACCCATAAAATCCTCACAACTGAAGCGATTCTAAAAATCCGGAATTAAGTTAGCGTGGTGAATGAACTAACAGGGAAATACTGCGCTTTATTGCTCGATGATGAGAAATCCGGGCGTGACATGGTTTCCTACTATATTCACGAATATGCAAGTCATATTTTCGGCAAGGTCATTACCGCTTCCTCACTCAAAGAAGCCAGAAACCTAGTTCAAGTCAATGATGTCCATGTCGTATTTTTAGACATAGAGTTGAAAGGCGAAATCGGCTTACAACTTCGCGATTATATTACAGAAAGCACGTTAACCGTTGTGGTTTCCGCCTACCCTCAATACGCAATGCAAGCCATCAAAATCGAAGTGGTAGATTACCTATTAAAACCGATTTCAGAATTAGATTTTACAGCCATTTTAGCAAAACTAGAACGGAGATTATCTCCCTTGTCGGAATCGGCCAAACCCACTCTCATTGTTCGTGAAAGCGGAGCGAGTATCGTGGTGCCTTTTGAGGATATTTTATACATCGAAGCCGCTGGCGCCTACTCTAAAATTGTCACTCCGATGAAAGAACATTTGGTCTCAAAAACATTAAAAGTTTTATCCCCATCTTTGCCAAGTTATTTTGTTCGCGTACACCGATCGTACCTGGTGCCCCAAGAACAAATTACCAGCTATAAGAGCAACTATTTATGTTTAAGAAGTGGACAGCAAATCGCATTGTCAAAGACTGGAAGAAAACTCTTGCAGTCCTATTATGGCAATCAATAATATTGTTGTCATCGGCCCAAAGCAATCAGCAACTGGCCGAAATCTCAATGAGCGATGGCTTGCCCACCTCAAGTACCCGTAAATTAATAGAACTTGCCACTGGATCTGTTGCCGTTGCCACAGATGCGGGATTGTTTTTCCTTCCAAACAATCAACCCAACCTCAAAAGAATATCAAAACAAATTGGCATCCAGCAATGCTGGGATTTACACGAAGAAGAGGGGCTGCTATACGTGGCGACATACAACGATGGATTGTATATTTTTGAGATTGAAACAGGCAATTTGGTCAATCACTACGGGAAATCAGAATTACCCAAAATACGGAGATTCAGAAAAATCAACCAGTCATTGTATGCCGTTGCCAGAACAGGTATCTGGAGAATCACCCAATCCGGTATTTTTAATGTATTCGATGCCAAATCATGGATGCTCCCCGGAAATATGCCGATGGATGTCTTTTATTTCAATCAAAAACTCCATGTATTATCGTACCCCGAACGCATTATCTATGAACAACAATCCAATTTCAATTGGGCCAACTTATCGCATTCTTTAAAAAGGATGGGTCGAAAAATCAATACCTACGATTTTGCCAATTTGGTTTCATTTGTCCACGAAAATAAAGTGTATTTAGGCAGCGAAAGCTACTACATGGTAATGGATAGCGCCTACCATTTTCAAAAGTACCAAATGCCGCACAAACACAATGAATCTTGGGCCTTTTGGGACTTCAGAGTCCACAATGGAATCGTGTATGGCGCCGTTACTAACACAAACGACTTTGAAGATGGTTTTTTACATGTTCACAACCCCGCAATTCATTCATATTCACCACCCCATCAAAATCCAATTTGGTCCATCACCCCAAGTCGTTTCAAAGATGCCCTTTGGCTATGTACAGAAAACCGAGGCGTTTTATTACTAACCCAACCCAAGGGCTTTATTCCAGCAGAATTGCGCTTTGAAAAGAAATTCGCGACAGAAAATTTCTTGGTAGGAATAAACGACAACGACGTTGAAATTCAGACCAAATCGAACTATCAAAATTGGACATCTCATATCGTCAACGATCGAATTCGGAGCGCATTGGAAATCAACAATAAATTATATTTATGCGGCGCCGATTATTTGTGGATTTACAATCCAAAAAATAATCAAATCACACAGAGCATCAGAACGCATCTATACCAATGGATGACATCCATTGGACAGACCATTTACTTCTTTGAACCCTACGATAAAATTTACATTTTCAACCCAGGCAAAGACAAATTACCGCGCAACACTAATATCGATGCGATTTCGGATGCCGTGGTTTCCCAAAACAACCGTCTAATATTCCATAAAATCGGAAAAGGGTTTGCGGTCATCGATTCATCAGAAAAATACCACGAAATCACATGTAAAAAGCCATTCAATCAATACACCTTACAGTTTCAAGTTTCTGGTGAACAACTGCTGGTTCAAAACGGGAACGATATAGAATTGTATCAAATCAATTTCCATAATTTCTCCATGAAATATATCGGGAGCCTCAACCTAACTTTCCCATTTCTTGATATTAAAATTTTAAAAATTACGGGATCCAACATCGGATTTCATCTCTTTACTGGGGACTATATTTTCACGGTCAAATTCTTTCACAATGGCAAGCAAATCGAATTACTACAGCAACAATATCTGGGACAATGGAACACAAACTTATGGCTGTATACAAACGGAAATCGATTCGCTATTGATAGGGGCGATGCCGTTCAATTTGTTAATCAATTAAAAAAGTCCCATTCGGAATTCCACCCGTATTATGGCAGTAGCAATAACAACCTATACCCCTTAGAAGGTATTATCAACATTTATCAGAACAAGAATTTTCAACTCATTACAGTGGGGAGCAATTACTTTGATATCAATCGATCACTGTTTGAAGTTGGCATTCTCAACCTCGACAATGCGGCAACTGAAAACCTATTTTTTACTGGAAACCGCTATCGCTGGATCAATGAAATTGCAGTGGGAAGGTATGAACTCACTGTTGCGTCGCAATCCACCACAACCTCAAACTTTGTTTGGTCTAATTTGATTTTTTATAAAGATATTCCATTTTGGCTGATTGTATTATTCTTCTTTGTCCTATTATTTATTTACTTTAATTCCCAGACAAAAATGAAAGGGTCCCTAAACAGAAGAATTGTAACCCTCCAACTAAAAACACTACAGAATAACTTCAATCCACATTTTATTTATAATTGCATGAGCTTAATTCAATCTCTCATCATCGGAAATCAACAAAAAAAGGCAGTTGAAGTTACTGCAAAATTGGCCAAACTGAACAGAACATTTCTTGAAAATTCAAACAGTGAATTGATTTCTTTACACGACGAAATAACATTTATTAAAGAATATGTAGAGATGGAAAGAATGCGATTTGAAAGCGACACTGAATTTCAATTTCAAATCCACATACCCAAGAATTTTAATATCAAATCCTGGCAGATCCCACCAATGATCTTACAACCTTTGATAGAAAATTCAATTAAACATGGTGTATTGGCAAATGCGCAAACAACAACTATTGATCTATATATTTATCAGAACGATACCGGTATTCTTGAAATTCGCATTGAAAACACATGCCCCAAATCAAGAAAAAAAGCAAACCAAGGTATCGGCATCGGATTAAAATTGGTATCGGACAGACTATCACTATTATCCGAATTACACCCTGACCTATTCCGAACTTCCTTTTCATCGGGCGTAGTAGAACAAAATAAATATGTTGTTCGAATTGAGATTGAGAGATTTATGAACCCAGCCGAGTCATTTCAAATCATGAATCAATTGAGAAACCCGAATACCAAACAAAAAGGAGTAAATAAGTGGGGGGGGCAAAACACAGCATACCAATAAGTTAGGAAACAAACAAGGCCCTACATCAACAAAATCACACGCCTTAGATAATTTTGATTGATGACTTTTTTCTCAATGAATGCATAATGGCCGACAACTCCATTGGCCATTGTCCGCGGTAACTCTCACATAATAAATCCCCTTAGACAAGCCTTCCAATGGAATCTTACATGATGTGGTGTCTGAAATATTTCGATTTAACAGAATACTCCCTAAGGCGTCATAAACCAGCACAGTTGAAAAAGGACTTAACCCAGTAATCGTGACCAAGCCATCGCCGCTAGGATTAGGAACGATGACAAAATCTTGTCCCGCATTTTGATTCAAGACCCCACTGGTTTTGGTTAAAAGGTATTTTATACCCGTACCCATAAAATCTCGTCGGTTCTTGTAAGAGTCGATTAGGGCGACATCAAACAAACTGCTCATTACACTGATTTTATTTGTACTTGATAAGTTATGAAACATCGGAACAGCACCTTCAAGCGCATACCCTACAGGACCCATTTTATACATTTCAAAAGTTCCTAATCTCGGTCTACAACCGTCAACATACCACAGTTCAGCGAATGTCCATTTGATCAATGCGGGAAAGGACGCACTGGCCGACGACCAATTCAACCGTTCCAATTGTGGCACGCCCTTGCCCGCGTCATTCATATAGCTTTGGACATCATACGACGATAGTCCTAAATAATCATAGGCAAACTCTCCACTTTTAAAGGTTGATGGCGCAACGTATTGATCGTAAAGGATATCCTGACCAATCACCCATAAAGGTTTACCGGATTGGATATACGAAACCAATGCGGGATTTCCCGCGGTGGATTCATTCCATATTCTCAAACCAACACCGTCGGTTGAACAATACCAAATCACAATATCATATTTCGTCATTTGCAAATTAGTGGGCGCAATTCCCCCAGAATCTTTGATATTCCAACGATCAAACGCGGTGATTCCCAAGGCGTTTTTTGCACATGAATTCAAAGCGCTGATCATCGTATCCGAATTGGCCACATTCAGACCATTGTCATCTACAAAAAGGGCTTTTTGAGCCGAAACATTAAAACTCAATAGAGAGAACAAAAGAATTGTAAATAGCAATTTCATATTTACAATATTAACGAATTCACCAAAATGTTTGAACCATGTTTGAACCGGCCAAAAACAGCAAGGCCCCAGATTTCTCTGAGGCCTTGATTTCATTGGGTGGAGAATATCGGAGTCGAACCGATGACCTCTTGCATGCCATGCAAGCGCTCTAGCCAGCTGAGCTAATCCCCCAAAGCGACTGCAAAGATAAGCAGAAATAATTACTTTTTTGACCTCGGATTAACCAAACTGTCCTTCGGATAGAGGTGAGTTAGGCTGTCCATCACACCCTTGGCCCACAAGACCAAACTCTCCCGATCTTCTTTTTCAAAACGCGCACCTTCGTGCATCCAAGTATAACTGCTCATAGGCATTTCTTCCTCCTCAACCATTTCTACCGTCTCTTCCATTTTGTGATATTGTCGCCAAGGACGATAGCCCAAAAACTCATTAAAATTCAGATGCTTT
>CAJBVU010000130.1 GCA_903959115.1 uncultured Bacteroidota bacterium | reverse complement strand
TGAATGGGCGCATCGAGGTAATCAAAGGCTCTACGTTGTACCATGTGGCTGATCTCAGAGCTGATGCTCGCCAAAGGCCAAGCCTCTTCTACAATCACCAAACGATTGGTTTTCTTTACGCTTTCAATCACAGTATCGTAGTCGATCGGACGAACCGTTCTTAGGTCGATGAGCTCCACGCTAATGCCATCCTTTGCCAATTCGGCAACGGCTTCATGACAGCGAAGCATCATTTTTCCAAAACTCACGATGGTGACATCGGTTCCGGCGGTTACGATATCGGCTTTGCCAATGGGAATCAAATATTCTTCGGAAGGGACCATGCCCTTATAGCCATACATCTGCTCGCTTTCCATGAAAATCACAGGGTTTGCATCGCGAATGGCGCTCTTTAATAAACCTTTTGCATCCGCAGGATTGCTTGGCACCACCACTTTTAAACCTGGGGTGTTCGCATACCAATTTTCAAATGCTTGAGAGTGTTGTTGGGCGAGCTGACCGGCGCTACCTGTTGGACCGCGGAATACGATCGGACAAGTATACTGACCGTTGCTCATGCTATTGATTTTGGCGGCTGAGTTGATCACCTGATCGATGGCTACCAACGAAAAGTTAAAGGTCATGAATTCGCAAATGGGACGAAGTCCATTCATTGCGGCACCCACGGCTATCCCTGCAAAACCAAGCTCTGCGATAGGTGTATCGATTACACGTTTTTCGCCAAATTCGGCCAACATGCCCTGGCTAACTTTGTATGCACCGTTGTATTCTGCCACTTCTTCTCCCATCAAAAAGATGCTTTCATCTCTGCGCATTTCTTCTTGCATGGCTTCTCGTAAGGCTTCTCTAAAGGCGATTTCTCTCATGATTTTTAATGAATTGAGGTGCAAAATTACGTCATTTAAACGGAATCTAAATGCGATTTTATTGGAGGATTTTTTGACTTTTCAGCAATTTTGTTAAATTCGTAAAATCAAACCAAAAAACATGAAAAAATCAGTTACTTCTAGATTCGAATTATTGTTAGCGATGCTGGTGATTCTCATTTCATCTTGCGGCACAAATGCTACATTCACTAAACGCTATCACAGCCGTGGGTTTAACATCGCTTGGGGTGGTGGTGAATCGGATGCCAATAAACAAGTTACAAAACAATCACAGAAGAAAGTAAAGTCAAAAACTGAGGTTGTCGGTTTTACCCAAAAAACAGAGAACCTAGCCGTTCAATCTGCACATTCTTCAGAAAATGCGATGGTAAATCCCGCTAACCTAAATCCCGAGTTGTTATCTAATTCCGTGATGAATCAAAATGGAAAAGCAAGCGTAAAGAACTATTTTAAATCAACATCTGACAGAGTTAAATCATCAAATGGCTTAACAAAAACAGTAAAAGCGAATGTTGTTTCAAAGCCGATTATAAAAGTCAATCAGAAAAAATATGATCCACGTAATGGCAAAAGTTGGGGCGCGGCCATCCTTCTCTGCTTGGTGTTAGGAACGTTCGGTATGCACAGATTTTATTTGGGATACAAAAAAATAGGTTTGATTCAGCTTGTTTTTGGCGTGTTGTATTGGGTCACAGAATCGTGGTTGCCCGGTCTCATAGCAATTTGGGTAATTATAGATTTGGTAAGAATCTTTACCAAGGATTTGGAACCGAAAGATGGTTATTATACCGAGCCTGGTGAATGATTAGAATCTTCACGGTTTACAGGAGCTATTGATTGTTAAGTGGTTGTTTTCTCAATGTCAGTTCAACCGCCGTCCTAGAATCCCATCCACCATCGCAAATAGCTGTCGTGGACCCAGCGTTCGCCAAGCGATATCGTCCAACTCACCCCCAAAATTGAGGTAGAAGTCGATGCGTTCCCTGCGGAATTCCTGCACCACATGGTCTCTAAAGTTGACCATCGCAACCCAACCTTCTTCCACGTCTTGGAACCACTCTTCATAGTAGGCATCGTCTGAGGCATGGAAGTTCATCACATTTTCACCAATCATTACAAATTTTTGGATACCGTCTTGCATGAGGATTTCCATAACTTCTCGCTTGAGGTGCATCACATCGTTATAGAGTGCATCGTTCCATTCTCCAATCATTTCAATGATGGCAAAACCTTCTTGGTAATCGGCGAACAGGATTTTGATGTAGAGGGTATTTGATCCAAACTGATCCCATTGCGGGTGGATGTAATAGTTGTAAACGGCTTTATCGAAATAGAATTCGTTGTATTCCCGCTCAAAAAAAGGCGACCTTGGATCTTGGGCTGCGGAATACAGGTTAATCCATGCAAAATGGGGCTCTAAATCGTGCACACTGCAAAGATAGTGTGGGTGAAGTGGCGAGTGGTATGGGGTTTGTTAAAATCGGGCAATTTTTTTTCTATTACCTTCGCATGACATGCAACGGGCATTTTTAAAAAATCTATTGTGGCTTCAGCTATTGAATTGGCTGGTAAAACCGCTATGGATTCTTTGGATTGAGCGCGAGATTCAGCTCCGCATGGGCGATTCGTGGTACGGTGTTTACACGTTGCACTTTAATTTGGTGTTGCTTTTTGCGGTGCTATTGGATGCCGGTTTGAACACGTATGCGGCCCGCGAAATTGCTGCCAATGGAAAATTGGGTCATCCCCGGCGGATGCTCTTTCTGCGATTGGGCTTGGGTTTGATATATGTGTGCCTCGTTTTGATGATTGCACAATTGCAGTTGGGGATTCAGATGGAATTTTTGATTTATGCTTTGATCAACCAAATTTTGGCATCGGTGGTTTTGATGTTGAGGGCGGTATTGCAGGGAAAACAGAGATTTATATCGGACAGTTGGTTGAGCATCGTAGATCGGTTGGTGGCTTTGGGCATTTGTACTTGGATGCTCAAGACGTTTACGGTGGAGATGTTTGCCAGTGAGGGGGGTGTTCTTACTTTTCAGGTTGCCCAGTTTTTTGGCTATGCCACGGCCTTGATTTTGGGTTTGATTTTGGTTTTTTGGCGAGGCGGGAGTGCAATTGAATCTGTAAGTTTAGCCACTGATTCTCAGGATGCTCTAAAGAAGGGATTGGATGCGACCAAAAAGCAAGTCGGTGCTACTGCGCCAAAAAATCCGACCTCAAAATCACTCGGTGATTGGAGCAAAGAAGTCGTTTGGTTTGGCATAATGGCATTGGCGATGAGCATATTTACACGCATCGATGTACAAATGATTCAGTCGCTTTCGGCCCCGAATTTGGATGGTGTTGCTGATGTATTGGGTTTGGATGCAATAAAATCAAAGATTGCGATGGGCTATTCGGAAATTGGTCTTTACGCGAAGGGCTATCGCTTGTTGGATGCGGGTTTGATTTTCAGCGCTTTGTTAAGCACGCAGTTGTTGCCACTTTTTAGTAAGCGATTGGCATCCGGCGACGATAACGGTGAGGTGATTTGGTTGAGTTTTAGGTTGGTGTTATGGGTGTCGTTGGGCGCAGCGATGGGTGCCTGGTTTTACGGCGAACCCTTGATCAACTGGCTATATCACGGTCAGATGGAACTCGGGGCCACTCTCACACAAAATGGCGTTGAAATACCGCAGGCTATGGTTTATTCGGGCGAAATTTTAAACGCCGCGATGATATTCAAAGTATTGATGTTGGCTTTTGTCCCAATGAGTCTGGTCCACGTTTTTGGGACGTTTGTAACCGCCTCTGGACAAATGAAATGGTTGGCGTCGCTTGCATTTGTTTGTGTAGGCATAAATGTCGCTTTTAACTACATCGAGATTCCCAAGGTGGGTGCTCTAGGCGCTGCAACGGGTTGTTTGATAACCCAATGGGTTTTTGCGGGTGCCTGTTTGGTGAAAACGCAAAAGTTGGGCGGATACGAATGGCGATGGAGGAATTTTGAAATCGTTTTTTACCAAATTGTATTTGGTATGATATGCTTTGGAATGGTGAAATATGGCTTGGGAATGACCGGCATTAACGGGCTATTGTTGTCGGCCTTGATCTACGCCATCAGCGTGGGTTGGTTATTTTTCTTCCACGAAATTCGCCGTTGGGCGGCCAAACTTAGGCGTACAAAGGGTAGTCCTTCATAAAGGCTTTTACCTCGCCTTTGATTTCATTAAGCACTTCCTCATTTTCATGATTGGTTAAGGCTTTATCAATCCAATTAGCCAAAGTTTCCATATCCGATTCTTTTAAGCCGCGGGTAGTAATGGCCGAGGTTCCCAAACGAATGCCTGAGGTAACGAACGGACTGCGGGTTTCGAAAGGTACTGTGTTCTTATTGATGGTAATTTCGCATTTTTCCAAGGTTTTTTCTGCCAATTTCCCTGTGAGATCGTCGCTTTTAGATCGCAAATCGATAAGCATCATGTGATTGTCGGTCCCGCCAGAAATAATCGAATAACCTCTCTTTACCATGGCCGCTGCGAGTGCTTTGGCATTGGAAATCACTTGATCGCAATAGGTATCAAATGTATCGGTTAGGGCTTCACCAAAGGCAACTGCTTTGGCCGCAATCACGTGTTCTAGGGGTCCGCCTTGGGTTCCTGGGAAAACGGCACTATCGAGGATGGCACTCATCATCTTGATTTCGCCTTTGGGGTTTGTCTCGCCCATGGGATTGGGGAAATCTTGACCCATCATTATCACCCCACCTCTTGGACCGCGGAGGGTTTTATGGGTGGTTGTGGTAATGATATGGCAGTATGGTACTGGGTTGTTGAGTTTTCCTTTGGCGATGAGGCCGGCCGGGTGGGAAATATCGGCAAGTAAAAGCGCTCCAACAGAATCTGCAATTTCTCTAAGACGTTTGTAGTCCCAGTCGCGGCTGTAGCTGCTCGCACCGCAAATCATGAGTTTGGGCTGACAGGATTTCGCAATTTCTTCGACCGTATCGTAATTGATCAATCCGGTTTCTTTTTCAACGCCATAAAAGTTGGGTGAATACAGTTTTCCCGAAAAATTCACTGGGCTTCCGTGGGTTAAATGTCCGCCATGACTTAAATCAAACCCCAAAATCGTATCGCCGGGTTTCAATACGCCCAACATAACGGCAGCGTTGGCTTGTGCTCCAGAATGCGGTTGTACATTGGCCCAGGCGCAGCCGAAAAGTTGTTTTAATCGATCGATGGCCAGCTGTTCAACTTGATCTACAACGTGGCAACCCCCATAATAGCGCTTGCCGGGAAGTCCTTCTGCGTATTTGTTTGTAAGAACGGATCCCATGGCCTTCATCACCGACTCGCTTACAAAGTTTTCACTGGCAATCAGTTCGATGCCATCGATCTGACGTTGGCGTTCGAGAGCAATTAAATCAAAGACTAGGGAATCGTTTTGCATTGTTTGGCAAAGGTACAATCAAACAAATTGAGGGCGTAAAATTTTGGGAAAAATGCCATATTAATTCGTAGTTATGCTTTTTTTACAATGAGTTATCTGTCTTTCCGAGTAAATTGCTGAAATTCGCCTAATAATCTCATGAATTTGAACAAGCATTTTTTCAAGCAAGCAGGGATATTCTTGCTTTTCATTATCAGTTTTTGGTGTATCACTGTGATGTATTTGAAACCACCGTCCGACGGTATGGTATTAAAACAGGGCGATATGCAGCAGGTTCGGTTGATGCGATATGCAGCTGAGCAAGTGAAGGAAACCACAGGGCAGTTGCCACAATGGAACGACCGTTTGTTTTCGGGTATGCCGGGCAGTTTGATTACCGGTGTTGAGCAGAGCAGTTTGTTGTTAAAGTATAAGGTTACTGAGTTGTTTGGGTTGGTGAAATCGCCGTTCAATTTCTTATTCGTTTCCATGTTAAGCATGTTCGTATTGCTGCTTTCGGTGAAGGTTGATCGATGGTTAGCTGCGGCGGGTGCTGTGGGTTATGCCTTTATGACCTTTAGCATATCGAGTTATGAAGCGGGTCATATTACCAAAGTATTGGCGATGGGTGTGATGCCTGGCGTGATTGGTGGACTTGCATTATTAAGTCAGCGTAAATATTTATTGGGTGCTGCGGTAACTGCCCTCTTTTTCGGGATGGTAGTGAATTATTTCCACTATCAAATTGCCTATTACGCTGGAATTATGGTGGCCGTTTACTTCTTGGTTGAATGGGCGTTTGCGGTTAAAAACAAGGACTTCAAACATGTATTGATGTCATCAGGAATTGCCGCCGTAGCAATGGGATTGG
>CAJBVU010000129.1 GCA_903959115.1 uncultured Bacteroidota bacterium | reverse complement strand
TGATGCGCATCAATTTGTAAATCCGATTCCAACTCCTTAAAAATATTACGAAGCGATGGTGGAATTTTCACGCCCATAGGAACCGAGAACGACAACCCCATGGCTTGATTTGGTTGATGGTATGGATCTTGTCCAAGAATCACGCATTTCACCTCATTCAAAGGTGTGATCGTAAAGGCATGAAAAATATCATCTAAAGCGGGATAACAAGGAATGCCATCGCACTCATCGCGCATCAATTGTTCTTCAATTTTCGAGAAATCCGACGGCGACAATTGATTTGATAGAGCCAATTTCCAATCGGCTGATGCTTGCTCAGAAAACGCCTTAAATAAGAAGCCCTCCTCCATCACAAAAAGTATTAATTCAGTAAATCTTCCAATTCTTCAATATCGAGACTCGCCAATATTGAATCCTCATCGGGAATAACACTTTCGGCCAACGCGGCTTTCTTGGCTTGTAATGCCAAAATCTTCTCCTCGATGGTGTCCTTCGTGATAAATTTATAGCTGAATACAGGTTTGTCTTGTCCGATGCGATGCGCCCTATCTTCAGCCTGCTTCATGGTAAATGGGTTCCACCATGGATCGGCTAAGAACACGTAATCCGCCGCAGTTAGGTTCAAACCACTGTTTCCAGCCCTCAGACTCAAAAGGAAAACCCTCTTTTCATCGTTGTTTTGAAATAAATCAATTTGCACCTGCCTTTCCTTCTCATCCATCGAACCATCCAAATAGCAATATTCCACACCTTGCTGCTCAAAGATCTCTTCAAACACCTTTAAATAGCCCACAAACTGCGAAAAGAACAATACTTTATGTCCGTTTGCGACAGCACGAAGCAACATGCGCATAATTTCATCGTCCTTACCACTACTGCCCTCGTAATTCACATCTTTCAAGGTAGGATTTAAGGCAATCTGACGTAGGTGCATCAAACCATTAAATATCTTCAATCTTGATTTAGAAATGCCCAATTCAGTAACATGGTTCAAAATCTCATTGCGATATTGATTTTTCACCGATTCATATAATTCTGCTTGCTCCGGACTCATCTCACAGAAATGCACCTTTTCGATTTTGGGGGGCAATTCTTGCATGACTTGCTTTTTTGTACGACGAAGTACAAATGGATCAATCAACTTACGCAACTCCTCCGTTTTCTGGGGATTAGCGCCCTTTTCTATTGGTCTGATAAACTGCTTTTCGAAGTAACTATAACTGCCCAACAAACCTGGATTCAAGAAATTCATCTGACTCCAAATGTCGAGAAGTGTGTTTTCAATTGGTGTACCTGTCAATGCGATTTTATTCCTCGATTGAACTTTCAACAAAGCCCTAGATGTTTGTGACGATGGGTTTTTTATCGCCTGACTTTCATCCAAAACAATGCAATTAAATTTGTATTCTCTCAACAATTCCACATCGTTTCGCATGGTACCATACGACATAACAACGACATCAAGATCATCAAAACTACCGAGTACTTTATTCCTAGCCAATCCTGAGTACAATGCCGTTTTCAAGTCCGGGCAGAACTTGGCTGATTCAGACATCCAATTGTAAAGCAAGGATTTGGGTGTAATGATAAGAATGGGCCCCATTTTGGTTGTTATTGGTGCCAATGGTCTTCCGTCTGAAGCTATCGTAGATGTTTCTGGTGAGGACACTTCAAGTGTTTCTCCGTTGCTTGTCAATCCCAATTGCGACTTTGCACTTCTTTCTACCCTGTAAGACGAAGCCAAAACTTGTAAATGAGCTAATGTTTGAATGGTTTTACCCAAACCCATATCATCTGCCAACAATGCCCCGAAATGATTTTGATGCATAAAATTTATCCATCTAAAACCTTCCAATTGGTAGTTTCTCAATTCTCCCACAAATGACGAAGGAAGGTCAATCATTGGCATTTTTCCATGAGCCAATGCTTCGCTCCACTCTGGTGTTGGAGGTGCTTCGTTTAAGTATTCATCTAAATCGCTTAGTAACGATACATGTATATTTCTTATGCGATACGATTCATCGTGTATGTCGGCCAGATTAACAATCTGTGCAAATTGATCAAACCATTCTGAAGGCAATATGACAATCTTACCATTGGGAAGGATGTACTCTCTTCTTCGCTCAATGATGTGTTTTCTGAGTTTAATGAATGGAATTTCAAAGCCATCCAATTTCATTATTGCATGAACATCAAACCAATCAATTCCATTTTTTACGGTAACCAACAATTGAATTGGGCCCAAATAATATTCAGTAGCACCTTGTTCTTGCTGGATTTCAAAACCCGAGCGTTCCAATACGGCCCTGTTTTCATTGATCCACGAAATGACATCTACTCCTGCAGAATCTTCATTTTGCAAACTAAACATACTGCCATTGGTTTGCCTTAATCCCAATACTTTTAAACTCTCAATCTTCTATTTCTCAACAGAATACAACCTCTAGATTCTATGAAAGGTATAAGTATTGTCGGCCGTTTCCAATCTGACATTCACTTTCTTGTTGACATGGTACGGGAATACCCAATCTCCGTACTGCATGTACAATATGATGTGTGGATTTTCCAGGCTGGATGTCAACTTTAACACCGGCTTTACTTCTAGTTGGTCCGTAACAATATCGAATCCCAAAGCAAAAACATCGTGGTTTTCCAATAATGGGCCGACGAATTTCTGCATGTAGGCGGCTTCTTGATGCGGATCAATATGAATAAACTTCTTTTTAAGGAAAGGCTTGATTTTCTTACCTTCAACATTGGCTCCGAAGAACAGCAACTTGGTTGGCGTCAATAACCAGGCGGGCTGAGATGTCAACAATTCGCTTTCGGGATCACAGAAATGAACTTTCTCGCCACGATGCTTGATCGTAACAAAGTAGTTCATGCCCTCTTCATCCCTTCTGAAATGAAATAAAGGAGTAGAGGGCTCATTATAAAACTCAATCAACCCACCACCCATGGGCTCGCCGGTTTTACCCGCCCAGTACATTTGATAGTTCTTGATTTCACGAAGAATTTTCAACAATTCCTTTTCAACAAATTCTAAAACTGTTTTTTTGGTTTCTTCGTCAAAGCTCTTTAGATAGAAATCTGCGGCTTTAATTTTCTTAGTCCCCTTATAAAACCTCTTTTTTATGGCTTCGTCTTCAAGGCCCTCAATAATTTCAACCACATGCTTTTGCTCTGGATTTAATCCAAAATAATCCGCGGTTTTTTCTCTAATTCGTTGATATGTCAATGATGGATTACCATTCTCCAACAACTGCACTGCATTCGCCTCAACCAAAACGCCCAAATTTGGATGTCTTGTGAAGGTGAATACGACCTCAAACGGCTTGGTGTTAACTACCTCCATCTATTGATTTTTCTAAATAAACCCGCAATTTACAACCGAATCAAGGGCCAACCAAAAATACTTTGTATATATAGGGTAATTCAATTCAAACATGGTAGTTTCGCGACAAATGGCACTGGAAAATAACATAACCGACTGGAAAAATCTGTCAAAACAAGAAAAATATACGGCGCTTCATACCCAATGGAATGGTCTAATGGACACGAATGTTGATTTCGTAGCCAATTTATCCAACGCCACTGCATTAATGAAAACCATTTTCCAGTGGTGGTGGGTTGGATTTTATAGGGTTGAAGGCAAAATTCTAATGTTGGCCCCATTTCAAGGTCCCCCAGCCTGTACCTCCATAGAATTGGGCAAAGGAGTTTGTGGGTCAGCTTGGCAACAAGTCACTACCATAATTGTTCCTAATGTTGACTTATTCCCCGGCCACATAGCTTGTAGCGAAGTAAGCAAAAGTGAAATTGTAATTCCAATTCACACATCAACTGGTGAAATTTGGGGTGTATTGGATGTTGACAGTGAGCATTTAAGCCATTTCGACACAGTAGACCAAATAGAATTAGAGAAATTTTGTCGTTCTTTGGAAATCATCCTCTAAAATGAAAAAACAAAAAAATCTCGCCCTACTCATTACCGTGGCATCATTGGGCTATTTTGTCGACATATACGACCTAATTCTATTTAACATCATCAAGAAAGACAGTCTTTCATCGTTAAATATCGATGTAAACATGTATGAAACTGTTTTATTTCGATGGCAGATGGCTGGCATGTTAATTGGGGGACTAATTTGGGGAATTCTCGGAGATATCAAAGGTCGCGTTAGTGTGCTATTTGGCTCAATTTTACTCTATAGTATTGCAAACATCGCAAACGCTTTTGTAACAACTGTAGAGGCTTATAAATTTTGGCGCTTATTGGCAGGGATTGGCCTAGCGGGCGAATTGGGTGCGGCAATCACATTAGTAAGTGAGTTAATGCCCAAGAACAAACGAGGATTAGGCACCATGATCATCGTCACTTTCGGTGCGCTAGGAGCTGTATTCGCTTTCTTTATCGCAAAAAATGGAGCTTTTATAACTCATATTATTAGCGATGTTATTGGTAGCAAACTGGAAAATTGGCAAACAGCTTACATTGTTGGAGGCGTGTTAGGGCTTTTGTTATTATTGATGCGTGCAGGAACCTTTGAAAGCACATTGTTCGAAAATGCGACCACAACCAAGGTGAAAAGAGGCAATTTCTTTATGCTCTTCCGCAAAGCCCATTTTAAGAAGTATATGGCTTGTATTGTGATTGGTCTACCGGTATGGTTTGTTGTAGGGATTCTTATCGCTTTATCGCACAAATTTTTCCCGGAAATATTGGGTTTATCGTCTTCTGCAGCCGATTTAGAAATATTAAAATCACTATCAGTCCCTACCCCAGAAATGGTGATGTGGAGCTATGTGGGTCTAAGCACGGGTGATTTATTATCGGGTTTATTAAGTCAGCTTTTCCATAGTAGAAAAAAAGTAATATATCTAAACCTAATGGGCATTGCAGTCATGACGTTGGTGTATCTATACGGCCCTGCGGGAAGTCAAAACTATTATCGTATGATTGCCTTTTTATTGGGCGCTGTCACTGGCTATTGGGCGATTTTCGTCACGAATGCTTCCGAGCAGTTTGGAACCAATATTCGTAGTACTGTAGCCGCTACTGTTCCCAATTTTGTTAGAGGTGGGGTCTTATTGATTACTATGGGATTTGAGTACTTCTCTTCAACCTTTCATTCAAACAATCAATTTGACAACCGAGCCTTTACTATTGCAGCATTAATTATCGGAGCAATCTGCTTAATGCTTGCATTTTGGGGTACTTACAATGTTGAGGAAGCCTTTCATAAGGACTTGGATTATTTTGAACACGAAGAGGTTTCGACTCAATCCAGCACTAATTGAACTCCCTTAGAGGAATAATTCGTAACTTTACGGATATTTTCATAATTACTATACCCCATTCAAATTGTCGAACCGCAGTAAAATCACCTTCCCGGAACGTATTGTTCTGGCAATATTAGAAAACGATGGCAAAGGCGCCGTCAATGCTTCACAGGTTTTCAATAAAATCCCAACCGAAGCCAACTTCACCAAAGAAATGGTGCATCAAGCACTACTTAAATTGGCCAATCGTGGACTTGTTAAAGAGCCATCTGCCGGGGTTTTCGCCCCTATCAGACCTACCCTGAGATCAGAAGGAGAACTAGTATTATCCAATCGCGGCGATTACTATGTTCGCCTAGAATTAGATGGAGAACTTCAGCAGATTTACATGGATAACGATATGGTTGGCAAATTGTTGCCCGGTGATCGTGTTCGCTGCGAAGTAAAGACCAAAGGCAAACGCTCGTATGTTAAATCGCTGTCTTTGATTGAACGTGTACCTCAACGATACTCCGCAATCTTGGATATATTCGAGAAAAACGCATTTGGATTATTGCAGAAAAACGGATTAAAGGACATCAAAATCATTGGTCAGGTTGATCCAAAAAATGATGGTCACAAAGCCATAATCGAAGTCTACGACTTCCCGCCAAACGCCAGAAACCCCATTGGAAGAATCATTGAAATCCTAGGACCCGTAGGCGAAGCCGATACAGAAATGCATGCCATTGTTGCCGAATTTGGCTTCAGCACTCGCTTTCCTGATGATACACTCGAAGAATGTGATGCCATTCCCAATGAAATTACTTCAAAGGACTGGGGCGAACGCAAAGATTTACGAGATATTTTTTGTATCACGATTGACCCTGCCGATGCAAAGGACTTTGACGATGCAATATCATTGGAATACGACGCTCAAGGCAATTATTTGTTGGGAGTGCATATCGCCGATGTTTCTCATTTTGTCACACCTGGCAGCGCCATCGACCGCGAAGCAATACAAAGAGGAACTTCGGTATATTTGGTAGATCGCACAATTCCGATGTTACCAGAAAAATTGAGCAACGACTTATGTTCCTTGAAGCCTCATGTGGATCGTTTGGCTTTTAGTGTGATATTTACGATTGATAAAGATTTGAACGTTTTGGGTGAATGGTTTGGAAAGACGGTCATCAATAGTAAGCGCAGATTTGCTTACGAAGAGGCCCAAGATGTAATCGTTAATCAGGCGGGTGATTATGTTTCCGAATTAACGACATTAAATCGCATAGCCAAGCATTTTGAGGTATTGAGGTTTCAAAAAGGGGCGTTGAAATTTGAGTCGAAGGAAATCCGTTTCCGTTTTGATGCCAATAAAAAACCCATCGAAGCTTATGTGAAGACAAGGTTTGATGCGCATTTGCTGATTGAAACGTTTATGTTGATGGCCAACCAAGCCGTTGCTAAACATGTAAAAACGCTTAAGAAACCCGAATTGCCATTTATTTATCGTTCTCACGATTTACCTCCTCAAGACAAATTGTTGGAATTCGCGAAATTCTGTAAGTTGATGGGTTATCCAATTAACATCGACAATGAGCTCCAAATGCGGAAATCATTTAACGAGTTGATGGAGAGAACCCAAGGCGATCCAAACGGCGAAATACTGCAACAAATGGCTATCAGAACGATGTCCAAGGCGGTTTATACAGCCTACCGCTCAGACCACTTCGGCTTGGCATTTGAGCATTATACCCACTTCACCTCTCCCATTCGTCGATATCCGGATTTATTGGTTCACAGATTATTGCAGCACTACTTGAGCAACCCAGCCCCCGTTATGAGTGAATCTCAAATCGAATTGATTGCCAAGCACAGCAGCAATATGGAGCAGAAAGCGGCAGAGGCAGAAAGAGCAAGTACCAAGTACACATTGGCTTTGATGATGGAGCAACACATTGGCAAGACCATGGACGCCACCATTACCGGAATAACAGAATGGGGTATCTATGCGATGGCTACTGAATATCATTGCGAAGGATTAATTCGTATGTCGGATATCAAAACGGACCGATTCACCTATTACGAGGCTGAAAAGAAATTGGTTGGTCAAAGAACGCGCCGGAGTTATCACATGGGCGACCCGATAACGGTTTCTGTGAAAAAAACTGACGCACAAAAAAGAATTATTGACTTTTATTTGTTGGATTAATATGAGTATTGCAAAGCACATTGAAACCTATCTAGAGTATTTATCAAACACTCCCTTTCAGGGAAACCCGAGAAATTTGTACGACCCAATGAATTACATCATGAATTTGGGTGGAAAAAGGGTTAGGCCAGTGCTTTGTTTGATTGGCGCTGAAAGTTGTGGTGGCTCTGTATTGAATGCCTTACCAGTGGCTCATGCAATTGAGATTTTTCATAATTTCAGCTTAGTACACGACGATATCATGGATCGGGCGGATCAACGTCGCGGATTGGCTACAGTTCATAAGAAATGGAACGAACCCACGGCTATTTTGGCGGGCGACAATTTATTGGTAAAAGCCTATGAATCCATATTGGCTTATGGCGGACCTAATAAAGATACGATATTGTCATTGTTTTCTAGGACGGCTACAGAAGTATGTGAAGGTCAGCAAGACGATATGGATTTTGCCGAGCGGAACGAAGTGAGCGAGGCCGATTATCTCCATATGATCCAAAACAAAACAGCTGTCTTGCTGGGTTGTAGTTTGGCCGCCGGCGCGCTTACTGCCAATGCCAATACGGATATCGTTGAGAAATTATACCAATTCGCAATTGCCGTTGGTATGAGCTTTCAGTTGATGGATGATTATTTGGATGCCTTCGGAACATCAAACAAGGTGGGCAAGGTAATTGGTGGTGATATTATGGAAGGCAAAAAGACTTGGCTGTACATCAAATCATTAGAAAAGGATGCAAGTAACACCAATCGATGGTTTGGTGAGTTGGGTGGTCAAAATCGCGCAGACGCTGTTATTGAAGGTTGGAAACTTTGGGGCCTTGATGCAATGATTCTCGCCAAAAGTGCCGAATATGGTAAATTGGCCACTTCAATTATTCAAGAGTTAACAGAAACAGGTGTTGAGACGCGAGGATTAAAAGAACTTCTCGACTTTTTACAAGACCGAACGCACTAATAGTTAGTGTATTACCGTTACCGTACCAACCTTTTCATACGTTTTTTTATCCCACCCTTTAAAGATAAGGTACCAGGCATAAACGCCATCGGGAATTTCGTTGGATTGATACTGACAATCCCATTGGTTCTTTTTATAGGTGCTTTCCCAAATCTTCTGTCCGTAACGATTGTAGACTTTCATCTCGTATTCCTTAACGAACAATGGAAAAGTGCCCCAAACATCGTTTAAACCATCCTTATTACGCGTAATCCCACTAGGCACCCAAACTTCTGGTGGTTGAATCAAATAAATCCAATTGCTTTCGCTGTACGATTGCTCTGCTGCCATCAACTGATTTCGATGTGCGGTAACGCGATATAAGTATCCGCCATAATCGTAATCTAACTTATCATCATGATAGCTTTGAACTAGCAATGAAGGCGCAATTACCGAAAATGGATGATCATCATCCTTGCGCTCCAAGGTCCAATCTCTCACACCATCAGCCCAACCTTGATAATCCATCCAATTCAAGTCGAAATAGTAATCTGGCGCTTCCTTAGAGGTTCCACCCAAAACCACATTACAACCTTCGTTGCTACCTGAACTCACATGTCCACATTGGTCGGTAACCAATATCTGATAGCAAAAGGATTTATCGTCTACATTAAATGAAGAATCGCGGTAAAAGGTATCGGTTGTGATTGCGAAGGGTAC
>CAJBVU010000128.1 GCA_903959115.1 uncultured Bacteroidota bacterium | reverse complement strand
GAATCAATCAGAAATTCTCTTCAATTAGGCATCGAACCAGTCTTTTTGTATCAACAATTCAGCAATTTGAATCGCATTTGTGGCGGCACCTTTCCTAAGATTATCGGACACTACCCACATGTTAATTGTGTTGTTCTCACTCTCATCCATCCTGATTCTACCCACAAAAACATCGTCTTTGTCGTGGCTGTGTAGTGGCATCGGATACTCAAATTTTTCGGGGTTGTCTTGCAATGTAACACCAGGGGCATCGCTCAAAATGTCTTTGATTTCGCTCACTGATAGGGCATTTTCAAAACTTGCATTGATACTTTCGGAATGTCCGCCCACTGTGGGAATTCTAACCGTAGTGGCAGTGATTTTCAAATCAGGTAAACCCATTATTTTACGGGTTTCTACCATCATTTTCCATTCCTCTTTGGTATAGCCATCGGTCATAAAAACATCAATATGAGGCAGTGCATTTAAATCGATAGGATGCGGATATACCCGATCCGGAGTGATGCCAGCGCGCTCATCGAACATCTGCTGAACCGCTTTCTGACCCGTTCCTGTAACGCTTTGATAGGTACTAACGACAACCCTTTTTAGGTGAAATTTTTGATGTAAAGGTTGCAGTGCGACCACCATTTGAATGGTAGAGCAATTGGGATTTGCTATGATTTTGTGCGATGGCAATATAGCATTTGGGTTTACCTCAGGAACCACCAAGGGTACATTTGGGTCCATACGCCAAGCACTAGAATTGTCGATGACCATGGTTCCATTAGCCGCAAATTTTGGCGCCCATTCCAAGCTAACACTGCCGCCAGCGCTAAACAATGCGATATCGGGTTTGGCGACAACGGCTTGGTCTAGAGTAATCACGGGAATCGACTTTCCCCTGAAAGTGATGCTTTTTCCGATGCTATTGGCTGATGCAGCAGGTAAAAGTTCTGTTACAGGAAAATTCCTTTCCTCCAGAATTTGTAACATTTTCGTACCCACCAATCCGGTGGCACCCACTACCGCAATTTTCATGGTTGATGCATTTGAACTGGGGTGTTCTCGATGGGTGTTTTTGGCAAAGTTTCCGTAGTTACATCGCCAGGTTTTCCTTTGGCAGTATCACGATTTTGGGTGTCTTTATATAAGTCATCGAACATGGCTGCTTGATCTAAACTATCGATGGAATCTTGGCTGGTTTTTTCGCTCGCATCGAAGGCTCCTTCTGGGCTGTTTGAGCAGGCAGCAATACTTAGGGTGGCAACTAGGCCTAGGGCAAATGGAAGTGTATATTTCATGATTACCAAATTTCTAAAGTTTCTAAGAGGTCATTCCAAAGGTCGTAATTTTTCATTCCCACCACCATTTCTTTTTCACAATCCAAGGAGATGGCTTCGAGGTTTAATGCTTTGATATCCGATGCGCTTTGTTCGTTGGGGTTTACTTTGTTTATTGTAACGTTGGGATCGCCTAGGGCAATGGATTGGATGGCTGAAGTTTGGACGATATACTGATAATCGGCAGATAGATTTTGTTTCCAAAAATCAATATCGGCTTGAGCACATTCAATCGTTTCCACAGGCAGCAGCGTGCACCAACTTTGAACCGTTTCTAGTGTTTCGGGCGTGCTTACTTCGAGAGTGATTTTTGGTCCAGCGCACCAACCGATGATTTCTTGCACTTGCTGAATGGGAAGTTCTCCAACGGAGAATCCGATCCACTCCGCCATCGCTGCCGCAGCGTAACGGGCATCGGAGAGGTCTTTTATATTGTTGAATTTTATTAACATAGCGCATAAAAAAGGGCTGCTAAAGCAACCCTTTTCGTTTATACCAATAATCGATAGGGTTCTTCTAAATATTCTTTCAGCGTTTTCAGGAATTGAGCGCCCATGGCTCCGTCCACAACGCGGTGGTCGCAACTCAAAGTAACTTTCATCGTTTTCACCGGCTTGATTTCTCCATTTACCACGCCTACCGTATCTTTTACCGTTCCTACAGCGAGGATACAAGCGTCTGGAGGATTGATAATCGCAGTGAATTCGTCGATGCCAAACATGCCCAAATTGCTAATAGTAAATGTATTGCCGCTCCAATCTTGGGGTTGCAACTTCTTTTCTTTGGCCTTTTTACCGTATTCTTTTACCTCAGAACTGATCTGACTCAACGATTTATTGTCGGCAAAGCGCACAACAGGTACCAACAAACCATCTTCAACTGCCATTGCAACGCCGATGTGAATGTGGTGATTGTATCTAATTTTGGTTCCCAACCAGCTAGAGTTGATATTTGGATTTTTGCGTAATGCAGCGGCAGCGGCTTTGATTACTAGGTCATTCATCGAAATCTTGACATCGCTAATGGTATTCATTTGCTCGCGAGCAATAGAGGCTTTGTCCATATTGATTTCCAAGGTAAGATAGAAGTGGGGTGCAGAGAATTTGCTTTCACCCAATCTCGCGGCAATGGTTTTGCGCATTTGCGAAACGTTTACTTCGTGGAAGCCTTCGGTACCGGTAACCACAGCAGCGGTATTGTTAACGGCAGTTGAAGCAGTGGCTGGCTTGACAGCAGCGGGTGTAAAATTCTCAATATCTTTCTTAACAATTCTACCGTTTTCGCCAGAACCGTTTACCTGATGTATGTCGATTCCTTTGTCTTGAGCCAATTTCTTCGCAAGCGGACTTGCTTTCAAGCGATCATCTCCATCGGTGCTTCCTTCTGTTGCTGAGGCAGTAACCGGTGCAGAAATAGTCTGGGCTATGGGCTCAACTGCGATAACAGGTGCAGCAGCGGGTATTGTTGCAGCAGGTGCTGCGGGTGTGGAAGTAGCGGGAGCTGCTGACACGGGAGCTGCGGAAAGCAAAGATGAAAAATCTTCACCAGGGGCACCTACAACGGCAATTATACTATCGACCGGTGCGGCTTCGCCTTCTTGCAACGCCAAGTGAAGCAGGGTTCCTTTGGCATACACTTCCATGTCCATGGTGGCCTTATCGGTTTCCACTTCTGCCAAAATATCACCGCTTTTCACGGAGTCACCTACTTTGTAGTTCCACTTAACGATGACACCTTCTGTCATGGTGTCGCTCATCTTGGGTAATCTAACAACTTCTGCCATAATCTTATTGGACTGCAAACTTACACGATTTTTCCCTTTTAATGAGGAGTTTGGCTGTAAAAATGTTTATCATTGTGAAGTTAAATGAATACACAATCGGGCTTTGTTTATGAGGACTTTTTGCGACATGTTTTGTCACATGGCGACCGTAAAACAGATCGCACTGGCACCGGTACAGTGAGTGTTTTTGGTGGCCAGTTGCGCTTTGATTTGCAAAAGGGCTTCCCATTGATTACTACCAAGAAGGTTCACCTTAAGAGTATCATCTACGAATTGTTGTGGTTTTTGAAGGGTGAGACAAATACTGCCTATCTCAAAGAACATGGCGTAAGCATTTGGGATGAGTGGGCTGATGAGAACGGAAATTTGGGTCCAGTTTATGGCAAACAATGGCGTTCTTGGGAGGCAAAAGATGGCGCAGTCATCGACCAGATTTCAGAAGCGATAGAACTGATCAAACATTCGCCTGATAGCCGAAGAATTATCGTGAACGCATGGAATGTGGGTGAAATCAAGCAAATGGCTTTAATGCCTTGCCATACGATGTTCCAGTTTTATGTCGCCAATGGCAAACTTAGCTGTCAACTTTACCAACGCAGCGCCGACTTGTTTTTGGGCGTACCTTTTAACATAGCCAGCTATGCTTTGTTAACGATGATGATGGCGCAGGTTTGCGGTTTACAAGCGGGTGATTTTGTTCATACGTTTGGCGATGCACACATATATAACAACCATATGGATCAGGTAAATCTTCAACTATCTCGTGATGCAAGGCCTTATCCCATCATGAAAATCAATCCGGATGTTTCGAGCATTTTTGATTTCACATTTGAGGATTTCACCTTGGAAGGATATGATCCGCACCCAGGTATTAAGGCACCTGTTGCTATTTAAACGTTTATTGTCAATGTGAACCTAGCGGTTACCTAGGTAATTGATAGCCTAAGTGCTATTTTTGTATTTTTATGAAAATGAATTTCAGAAAGATAGTAAATGGTATTCTTTTGATTCTATGCATTTCACTTACCGTTCTTGATGCATCTGCCCAAAATACAGCCATTTCAAAAAGTACAATTAGTGGTTATTTGCGCGATAAAAGCAGCGGAGAAATGATGGGAAGTGTTGTCGTCAATGCCCAAGTTTCTGGCGTTAGAACCACTACTAATAACTACGGATTTTTTTCTTTAACGCTCATTAAAGGTGAAGGCCAATGGTTGCAGTTTAGATACCCAGGGCTGGTCACCGATAGTTTTTATTGGTCGGCCAAAAAGGACACTACGATTACGGTAGAATTGGCTGCGGTGGAACAAATTGCTGCGGTGGAAATTCGTTCTAGGAAGACAACGATCGCGGATCGGGCCGACATGAGTAGGATTGATATTCCGGTGCAACAAATCAAGGACATTCCGGCGTTGTTGGGCGAAAAGGATGTGATGAAGGTCATTCAATTGCTGCCGGGTGTACAAAAAGGCGGTGAAGGACAGGCAGGAATTTATGTTCGTGGTGGAGGGCCTGATCAAAACCTGATTGTATTGGACGAGGCGATAGTATATAATGCAAACCACTTGTTTGGTTTTTTCTCTTTGTTCAATGGCGATGCGTTGCGGAGTGTAGAATTGGTGAAGGGGGGATTCCCATCGCGCTATGGCGGACGATTATCGAGCGTAATCGACCTAAATATGAAGGAGGGTAACAATAAGAAATTTGCGGGGGAAGTGGGGATTGGCTTGATCAGTTCGAGAGCCGTTTTTGAAGGTCCGATTGTGAAAGGGAAGAGTTCATTTATGATTTCAGGGCGCAGAACCTATTTGGATGCCTTGGCTCAGCCGTTAATTATGGCAGCCACGGAAGGTGCTAATGCGGGTTATTTCTTTTACGATTTCAATGCCAAAGCCAACTATATATTGTCTGAAAAAGACAAGCTGTATGTGTCGGGGTATTTTGGACGTGATAAATTTTATTTTAACGAAAGCACTGCTGATACCAAGTTTAAAACCAATTTTGGATGGGGCAACCGTACATTAACTGCGAGATGGAATCACCAAATAAATCCCAAAATGTTTGCCAATGCCTCGGCCATCTACAGTCATTATGATTTATCAATCAATGTACTACAAAAGGATGCCAATTCAGATGCCTTTGAGTTAAACTATAAGAGTGATATCAACGATTACGGTGTGAAATACGATTTGGACTATCGTCCCAATCCAAAGCATATGGTCCGGACGGGCTTCTCAAGTATCAATCACCAATTTAGTCCTAGCGCGGTGGTATTAAAGGTAGGTAGTAACTTTAATTTAGATCGTAAAATGTCGGTAATCAATACTTATGAGTCAGGTATTTACGTAGAGGATCAGTGGCGAGAGGGCAAGTGGAATTTCTATCCTGGATTGAGAATTAGCCATTACGTGGTAGATCAAACGCAATATTTGAAGCCAGAACCGCGTATGTCGTTTGCCTATAATTTGCGAAAAGACATCGCCTTAAAAGGCAGTTATGCATTAATGAATCAATACATTCACTTGTTGAGTAGCACTGGCATTGGATTGCCGACGGATTTGTGGGTGCCTGCCACCACCAATGTGAAACCGATGCAAAGTCAGCAGTGGGCCACAGGGATCGCGAAAGACTTCCGAAAAGGACTTTCGTTGAGTTTGGAAGGGTATTACAAAACGATGAATCATGTGATTACTTACAAAGAGGGGGCATCGTTTTTACTTCAGGATGATTTCTTTGATCCATCGGTTTCTGTGAATAACAAGGCATGGGAAAGTCAGGTTACAGCGGGTGAGGGTTGGAGTTATGGTACGGAGGTTTTTTTGCAGAAGCAGGTGGGAAAATTGAGTGGTTGGATTGGATATACTTTGAGTTGGACGCAATTGCAATTTGATGCGGTGAACAATGGAGTGAAATATTATGCAAAATACGATCGCCGTCATGATGCTTCGGTGGTTTGTATTTACCGATTGAGTAAGTTGTTTACAGCCAGTATGACGTGGGTTTATGGAACGGGAAATGCCATCACAATGCCTCAGGGATATTTGCGTGGAACGGGGCACTACCCTACCACATTACCGGAGATTTGGGATCCAAGCAATCAAGCGTTTAACAATGAAATGATTGACTATGGAAAACGGAATAGTTTTAGGATGGCGGCTTATCATCGGATGGACATCGGCTTACAGTTTAAAAAGGAAAAAGCGCATGGAACCAAGACCTGGGAGCTCAGCGTTTACAATGTATACAATCGGTACAATCCATTCTTTTATTATGGGCAGGGCCAATATTCGGATAATGGAAGTTTGATTTCAAGGTCGTTAAAGCAAGTTACTCTGTTTCCGTTTATTCCATCCGTAAGTTGGACTTATAAATTTCGTTAATAATCAATCTGATGAAAACTGTTTTAAAATATATCGTGCGAAGAGGACATTTGGGGTTGTTGCTAGGGGCGGCTATTTCGCTCATGGGATTGGGGAGTTGTATTGAAAAGGATGCTAAAATTCCTCCACCAGAATACAGTAAACGAACTTCAATCATCTGTTATTTGTCGCCCCGAAATGCCAATGTAAGTGTGCAATTGGGTTTTACCGTAGCCTATTTTGGTGTGCAAAGTGATACGATTTCTTATTACTCGGATGCCAAAGTCACAGTTTCGGATTTAACAGCGGGAACTTCTGTGGTTTTGCCATTCAATAAAGTAGATTTTGTATACCGAGTTGGCAAAAATAAGATGCCAATTTTGAACGATCACCAGTACAGAGTGGATGTTGTTTTGGCCGATGGTAGGAGTTATTCTGCCTCCACTCAAATCCCTCCTAAATTGGGTCCAACGGATCTTAGACTGGGCAAATTTAGTGTGGGAAAAGTAGAACAGAACCAGCAATTTGGTCAGCAAGTTTCTGTCAATGTGGAATTGAAAACGGGCAATACGCAAAAGGGGTTTTACTACTCACCGCAGTTTGATGTGATTTTAAAAGATAGTACTGGTAAATTTTACGGCAACACGATGTTTTTCAAAGGCTCTGGAGTGGAAGAAGGTTTGGGTTCAGACACCCTAAGATTCTTTTATCAGGATAGAATGTGGCTGCAGGGCGGCGGTGCCATGGGTGGTGGATCGGCGATTGATCCAATGAAGTTCAATAGCGCTGAGGGCACTTTTTGGGTTTTCGATAAAGGTTACGCGGAGTCGTATAATAAGTTTTTTGAAGACATCGGAAATCCTTTTGCGGAGCCGATCTTACTATATTCCAATTGGAGCAATGGTGCCGTGGGCACTTTGGGTTCCTTTGATTGGGAAGAAATGACAATCACGCCTTAGTCATTCACCAAACGCGAATTCAAATCGCATGGGGATCTCTTTTTCATTCCATTAAACTAGTCATGTGGATTCATTGATTTGTGAATGGCTCTTGACATCGCGATTTTCGTAATACATGTTGGATGCATATTTTACGCCCATTGATGAGTCGATCTGGGCACCTTACAGGGAAAGCAAAGAGACCATTGGGGGCAAATTATTGGTCAATGGGAAGTCGTTTCCCAAACTCAAAAAGGTGAAGATTGCTTTGTTGGGTGGCGGTCCGGAGGCCGATGCATTTCGCAAGTCTTTTTACTCCTTAAGTTGGCGTTTTGGCGATTTGGTGATGGCGGATTTGGGCAACTTAGTGAGCAGTGCCGACGAAAAGCAGAACCAATTTGCAATGAGCGAAGCCATGGGTGAACTCATTGAGATGGGGATTCATGTATTGGTGATTGGCGGCGGTGAGGGACAAATTTATTCGCATTATAAGGCATATCGACAGCAGGGTTCACCGGTTGAAATCGTGCAAGTAACACCCGGAATTGATTTGGAAGAGGGGACACCACTTAGGCAAATTTTGGTGGAGAAGCCAAGCAATTTATTCAATATTGATTTCGTGGCAACGCAGTCGTATTATATTTCAGCAGGCACTTCAGCTCTGTTAGAAAAGATGTATTTCGAAAATCATCGACTGGGTGAAGTGAGGGATGGCATCGAAGAAACAGAACCCATTTTACGAAGTGCGCATTTGTTTCAGTTTGATTTGAATGCAGTAAGAAAATCGGATGCAGGGTGCACGAAACTGGCATCACCCAACGGATTGTACGCGGAAGAAGCGGCAAGGATTTGTAGATATGCTGGCGTATCCAATCAATTGAGCTCTGGGTATTTTTATGGGTTGGAAGGCATTGGGGCGGACGAGGCTTCGGCGACGTTGGTAGCGCAAATGGTTTGGTATTATGTGGACGGGTTCATTTCTAGGTACCACGATCACCCCACACATGATTCTGGTGATTTCTTAATTTATCGCAACCGATTGAATTCTACGGGGCACGAAATTGTATTTTACAAAAGCAGGAAAAGTAATCGTTGGTGGATGGAAATTCCACATCCATATGAAGATCGCACCTACTTTATTGGTTGTTCTTACAGGGATTATGAAACGGTTTGCGCTGATGATATGCCCGATAGATGGTGGAGAGCATACCAGCGATTGATGTAAATCTTGGTCTTTTCTGAAACCAAATGCGTTTTGATGTGTTCTTCTCGCTACAACTGAACTAAATTTGCACTCATTATGACAGAAGGATTTTTCCCCTTAACAATTAAAAAATTAGTACGTGAAACTGCCGATGCCACCACGTTTTATTTTGATATCCCAGCCGAGCTAAAGGACACTTTTGTATACACTGCCGGCCAATACCTCACCTTTGAAGTGGAAATTGATGGTGAAAAAGTACGTCGTTCCTACTCTTTATGCACTTATGCCGGGGTTGATGCAGACCCTGCCGTTACCGTGAAAAAAGTGGATATGGGAAAGATGAGTACCTACATGAATACAGTTTTGAAAGAAGGCGATGTGATGCAGGTGATGCCGCCAATGGGAAAATTCACCTTGGTTCCAGATGCTTCTAGGTCTCAACACTATGTATTGTTTGGTGGCGGAAGTGGTATTACACCTGTTTTGGGTATCGCGAAAGCTGTTTTGGCTGCTGAACCCAATAGTCAAGTGACGTTGGTATATGCCAACCGCAATCCAGATTCAGTGATATTCAAGCAAGTTTTGACGGATATGGAAAAGGCGAACAATGGCCGTTTTAAAGTTCATCACAATTATGATTCAGCACCGATTACCTATTTCGGTTTGAAAGGGATGTTAAGTCCCGACAAAGTTCAATCTATTGTGAAATCAAAAATTGGTGGTTCGTTTGATACCTACCAATACTTTATCTGCGGACCGGGCCCAATGATGGAAGTCATCAAGGATGGTTTGAAAGGATTGGGTGTAAATCCAGATCGCGTTCACACAGAGTATTTTTCAGCGCCTACTTCAAAGAATGCGGCAGATGAAAAACCCCAACAGGAAACGGACTTTGCTGGTGTATCAGAAATCACATTAACGGTTTACGGCCGTACTCATACTATTTCTTGTGATCAAAATACTACCATTTTGAATGCGGCAATGAAACAAGGTATCGATCCGCCATACAGTTGCACGGTGGGTGTTTGTACTACATGTCGTGCTAAAGTTACTGTGGGTAGATTGCACATGTTGGAGCGTGAAGGTCTTAGTGATGCTGAAATTGCTGAAGGATACGTACTCACTTGCCAGTCCGTACCCCGTAGTTCTCAAATTACACTCAAATACGAGTAATCCTAATCTTCGTCGTCCCCATCAATTCCGGGTGCCGTCTGTGTATACTTCCTGATTTTATTTAGCAATTGGTCGAAATCTTCGGCCAAATCGCTGCTAAAGAACATCTTTTCACCTGTCCTTGGATGGATGAATCCCAATTCTTTGGCATGCAATGCTTGCCTTGGCATTAAAGTGAAGCAATTTTCAATAAATGGTTTGAATTTGGGAAGTGCAGACCCTTTTCTGACCTCCATTCCGCCATACAATTCATCGGAAAAAAGCGGGTGCTTGATACTTGAAAAGTGAGCTCTGATCTGGTGAGTTCGGCCTGTTTCCAGCTCACATTGTACTAGGGATGCGAAGTAAAACGATTCTAATGTTTTGTAATGGGTGATGGCCAATTTGCCTTCTTCTTCGTCTTGGAAGCACTTCGATCTTCTGCGATCGGCGGGATCACGCGACAAATAGCTGCGAATCGTTCCATCCTTTGGTTTTGGCTCTCCCCAAACTAGTGCCCAATAACGCCTGTGAATACTGTGGTCGTAAAACTGTTTTCCCAAATGACTGAGGGCAAACTCTGTTTTTCCAACAACCAATAAACCCGAAGTGTCTTTGTCGATGCGATGCACCAAACCCGGCCTATGATACTGGTCTTTGGTGGGTAACTGCCCAAAGTGATAAACAAGTGCATTCACCAAGGTTCCACTGTAATTGTTGTGGCCGGGGTGAACGACCATCCCTGCAGGTTTGTTGACAATCAATAGGTCATCGTCTTCATAAACGATGTTCAATGGGATGTTCTCAGGATAAACTTCAGTATCTCTCGGTGCGGTTGGAAGTAGCACGCGAACAGTATCGTTTGGTTTGATTTTGTAATTGTTTTTGGTGGGTTTTTCGTTTACCACCACGGCGCCTGATTCGATGCCGGCTTGAATTTTTGAACGACTTGCATTGGCAATTTTATGCATCAGCCATTTGTCAACCCGCATTTGTTCCTGTCTAGGATCTGCGGTAAAAGAATAATGTTCGTATAAACCCTCTTCTTGGATTTCGTCTTCGGTTTCGCTCACACTGCAAATTAAACGCTAAACTGCAGTTGTCCGAGCATTAATCCGCCCCAACCTGCTTGATTTACCAAAACAGTTTTTCCTTTTGCATTTTTCACCACGGTGGCCTCGGTCAGGAAAGTGTGGGTATGTCCACCCAAAATGGCCGCGATACCGTGGGTTTGTAGTCCCAATTTGATATCGTCGATTTTATCGCTATCGTATTGATAACCAAGGTGTGAAAG
>CAJBVU010000127.1 GCA_903959115.1 uncultured Bacteroidota bacterium | reverse complement strand
GCCCAAGGGTAGCCACACTTTTCTATTGGTGCCAAATCAAAAGTGGTCATAACCCAATTTATGCAACTGCCCATAATGACTCCTCAGTGCATCGAAGAATGTCCGGTGGGATTTGTAAGGGAGGTGGAATTCTGCACAGGTTTGTCTTACGATTTTAGAGATTTCTGGGTAATGCACATGACAAACAGTTGGGAATAGGTGGTGTTCAATTTGATAATTTAACCCGCCAAAAAACCAGGTTATCACCGGACTCTTTTCGGCAAAATTAGCGGTCGTTTTTACTTGATGTACGGCCCAACTGTTTTCCATGTTTCCGTCGTTGTCGGTCGACACAAAGTACTGCATATCGTCGCCTACATGCGCAGGTTGTGTCGCTAATGCAAGAATAATCCCACTGATAAAATGGTGCATGAAAAATCCGGCCACGCTATGGCCATAACCGAATTGCGATGCGTAAATTGGAAGTAGTAATGTAGTGGGCCAATACAATCCTTTAATCACAATGATTTCGAGCAAGGCTTTTCTGTTGCTCCGACCCATGCGCTCATACAAATTTTGTTTGCTGTATCTGAAATACTGATCAAAATCTTTACTCAATATCCAAACAAAAGGAAAAATCATATACAAGATTGATATGTAAAAAGACTGGAATCGATGAAATGCCTTATGTGGATGTTTCGGTGTAAATCGAATGATTGTTTTTCGGATGTCCTCGTCGTATCCAACAATATTGGTATATGTATGATGAAATACGTTGTGCTGAATTTTCCAATTGACATTATATGCGCCCACCAAATTCAAGGTCCCACCCATCATGTCGTTGACCCATTTCTTTGAGGAGTAGGCGCCGTGATTTGCATCATGCATAATGGTAAGCCCAATTCCAACCATTCCGAGCCCTGTAATTGCCCAAAGCCCATATTGCATGCTCAAGCTGCTTACATCGCCAAAAATCAAATAGGAAAGAGGGACAATGTATAGCAAAAGTATAATTGCCGATTTTGATGTCATTGCAAAATTTGCGTACCGACTCGTTTTGTTTTCCTGGAAATAGTCGTTTACGCGTTTAGTGACCAATTTGAAAAATTCAGGATCCTGTTTTTGGTTAAAAACCACTTTTGGCTGCTCCATATTTATGATATTTTCAAACTTATTGTTATTTCGATCCCTGGCGTTACGGAAAATCGCAAAACACCCACTCTGATTTTACGGATTTTTGCAACTATAATTTGTAGATTAAATGTTGGTGGTGGTTTCTTTAGTTTAAATAACTTCGCAATATGAGAGACGAGTCAAAAGCCTTTTTAGAAAAGTACCTAAATAACGTGAGCCCAACGGGTTTCGAGCATTCTGGTCAAGCAATTTGGTTGGATTATCTGAAGCCTTATATCCAAGAAACCATTGTGGATACTTATGGAACCGCAGTGGGCGTAATCAATCCAGGTCAGCCCTATAAAGTTGTTCTAGAGGCACATGCCGATGAGATTTCTTGGTTTGTCAATTATATCACCGACGATGGCTATCTCTACGTAATCAGAAATGGTGGTTCCGACTTTCAAATAGCCCCTTCGATGCGATGCAATGTCCATTGTGAAGGCGGTCAAATCGTGAAAGGTGTCTTCGGATGGCCTGCAATTCACGTTCGTACCGATAAAAACCCTGAAGCCAAACAAGAGAATATCTTCATTGATCTTGGATGTTCTACGAAAGCTGAAGTGGAAGCGTTGGGTGTGCATGTGGGCGCTGTCGCTGTGTTTGAAGCCGATTGTTTTTGGTTGAATGAGAACTACTTGGTGGGTAGGGCACTCGACAATCGCATGGGTGGTTTTATGATCGCCGAAGTTGCTCGGGTTTTATCTGAAAAGGGCGATAAATTACCATTTACATTATATTTGGTGAATAGTGTTCAGGAGGAAATTGGTTTGCGCGGGGCGGAAATGATTTCGAGACGACTTCAGCCAGACGTTGCGATTATAACCGATGTTACCCATGATACGCATTCTCCGTTATACAATAAGAAGATTCAGGGCGACTGTAAGTGTGGCAAAGGGGCTGTGGTGACATACGGGCCTGCGGTTCAGAACAACTTACTACAATTGATTATTGGTGTGGCCAAAGACAACGAAATCGCAATTCAACGCAATGCCGTGAGTCGCAGTACAGGAACCGACACTGATTCTTTTGCCTATTCTGGTATGGGCGTGGCGTCTGCGTTAATTTCCCTACCACTGAAGTATATGCATACCACTGTTGAAACCGTGCATCAATCAGACATTGAAAGTTGTATCCAATTGATGTATCATTCGGTTAAAACCTTGCAAGCGGGACAACAATTTAACTATCTGTAAGTCATGCAGTTGCTAACCATGAAGCGAGTTCCAGTCCCAAAAGGAAGCACTGCTTTTAAGTATTTGGCTTGGCCATGGTTGAAGCTGATTTCTATATTGCCATTTTGGGCTTTATATGGCATTTCAAACGGAATGCGATTCTTGCTCTATCATGTATTGGGGTACCGAGTGAAAGTGGTTCGTGAGAATTTGAAAAATAGCTTCCCTCAGTTATCTGAAGTTGAACGAAAAATAATCGAAAGGAAATATTACAGCCATTTATCGGATTTATTCGTTGAAACCATAAAGGGGATGTCGATTTCTGAAAAACAGATGCGTGAAAGGATGTTGAATATCGACCAACATGAGTTCGATAATTTGCATAAAGAAGGCAAAAGCGCAATCATCGTGATGAGTCATTGTGGCAACTGGGAATGGATCTGTTTGATGTCGCAAATCGTTTGCCAACAGAGGGTACAGTGTTTGTATAAAACACTCAGTAATCCAGGCTTTGATCGACTGATGTTTTTGGTTCGATCCAAATTTGGCGCGAGTCCAATCCCAATGGAGCTGACGCTTAGGGTTTTGGATGCCAATAAAGAAGTTGTGACCGTAAACGCGTTTATTGGGGATCAAAATCCAAGCTCCGGTAAAGGTGCTGCATGGGTCGATTTTTT
>CAJBVU010000126.1 GCA_903959115.1 uncultured Bacteroidota bacterium | reverse complement strand
CCAAAGTCGACCAAGGATGGTGAAATCACCCAATTGATTGCCAACCACACTGAGAAGGAAATCCTAAATCAACCCCATATTTGGTTGTGGAGTCATCGACGATGGAAGCACAAGCGAAATGCTTCTTAATATTCAATCTATAGTTTAATTGACTATTTTTAATGGTCTGATTTTTAATGTGTTGAATTATTTCAAAAATGCATCAACAATCTCTTCTTTCATTACATTAACCTCTCCAAAAGCCGCATTTTTGGGCTTTGAAACAAACTTTCTTAACGTAGCAATCACCGGAACCACTTGTTGGGTTTTGGCTTTTGAGTTTTTCGCAGCCTGTTGAGCGGCAAAGTCAATTACGGCTTGGGGAAATTCGACGCCTTTTTTACGCAAAATGACATGGGAGCCAGCAACGTCTTTCGCGTGTAGCCAAAGATCATTTTTCTGACAGAGCTTGAGCATTTGATCGTTGGCTTTGTTGTTCTTGCCAATCCAAATCGTAAAACCCTGAAATTCAACAATTTTATAGGGTAGGGTGTCGGGTTGTTTGGCCTCAGGCTTAGCTATATTGGATTTTTGTAGCGGTTTTAATGATTTAAATTCCGTTGCAGCCAAAGCGGATTCCACTGATGATTCAATCAGAGAAAGTGATTTCTCCGTGGTATTTACCTGATCTCGTAATTTGGAAATTTCAATGGACTCGTTTTTAGCCTTGCCATAGTACTTTTTTGCATTTTCGGGTGCATTCAACTCGGGATTAAGCTTAATCCAAATGCGTTGATCGGTATAATAATCCGTAACGAGGGCTTTGGTAAGTCCCGGTTTTATGGAGTGTGCGTTGGTAAGTATTAAATCGCCGAGTTCCTTGTTGCTCCTTCGTGTTTCTATGTCAGCTAGTCGCTTCTTAGCCTCTCCCAGAATCTTTCTTAGGTGTTTGGCCTTCTTTTCTAAGTTGCTGGTAATATTATGCTTGGCTTGATCGAAATAGTACTTTCTGATATACCGCAATTGTACATCAACCAAAGCGGCAATAGAGAAAGGTTGATTGTCGATTAGTACGGGGCTAACCTTTACCCCGGCAGATATTTCAATCGGGTGAACCTCTTGCAAGGGTTCAAACTCTCCATGATTTTCTGCGATATCGGGATAGTGGAATTCCCAATCGGATTTTTGCGATAATCTAAATATCTGCAAAGTCTCAGAAGATTGGGGCTTACGCAGCAATACGTTCCCATATTTCCCAAATCCCTTAAACCAAAGCTCCATTCGGTTACTAAAGACGATGCAAATCCAACGATCTGATGGATTATTGACGATCTTAAAAATAGGTTGATTCTCGATTTCCTTGAACTGTACGATGCCTTTTCGGTAGTCGTTGCTATCAAAAATGCGATCGCTCGTTAGAATCATCAAGTGCCCATCAAGAAATTTGACTTCTAAAGTTATATGCGTTTCACTCCTGCTAGCAAATCGTAAATAGAGCGTGTCTTTGTCGAAGCTTAAGCCCCCCTCAAAACAACCATCCTGTAATGCTTCGCGCAAATGGTCGGCCCATGCATTGTAAATCCAATTCGCGCTAAACATATTGCGAATCTCGGTAATTATTATGACTTGGGTCGTAACAAAGTAACAGACGACGATAAAACGCGCTTTGCCTGGTGATTTCCTTTGAATTCAACCACCACAGCATAGACTCCTTCGGGGCAGGGTTTGCCTGCGGAATCACCATTCCATCGCTGGGAGGTTTTGGAGCTTTCGAATACAGTTTCACCCCATCGATTCATGATGTGAACGGTGAATTCAGTTGCGCCATAAAGCTGACAATCTAATTCATCATTGATTCCATCGCCATTGGGCGAAAAAGCATTTGGAATAAATGCAAAAATGGTATCGTGGTAACAAATATTTTCCCAAGCAGTGTCTTTGCAGCCGCCATCATTTACTATGGCAAGCAATACCCTATACGACGTTTGAATACCATCGAAAGTATGGGTGGGGTTGATTATTGGATCAAAAAGACTCGTGTCGCCATCGCCCCATTTCCAAACACCCTTAGTAGCCCCTGTGCTTTGATTAAAGAAGGTTGCCGTTTGATCTAGCGGCGTAAGGCATTCGGTGTTTGTGCTCTTTTGTATCATAAAGCCCGCTTGAACGGCTTGGTAGCCAGGGATTTCTACTGTAGTATCGCCAAAGCAACCCGTTTTTCTATCTATAATTGTTACGCGATATCGATTGTCGGCCGGAGCAAATAGGGTGTCTTTTTTGTAAATTGGATCATGTGCCCATTTGGTATTATAAGGGTTGCCATTACCCAATTTTACTCGAGCCCAGCCATTCAAGCCACGACAAACTGTATCGCTCAGGTTAACTGTACTCCACACCCTAGGGTGTACATGAATTTTCGCAGTATCGGACACATTGTCCGAGCAACCATCGCTAGCGGTAATAATTAAATTGCCACTTTTGTTGCCAATATAAAACGTTTTCAGGCCTATTTGTCCGTGCGACCAATTGATTTTTTGATTCGCAACGATACCTCCATTGATCGAGGCGTTGAGTGTGACAATGGTTCCATAGCAGACGCTGTCTTTTTGCGGAGTTACAAATACGGAAAGTGGCGTAATGACGCTGAACGACATGCTATCTTTGGTTGCACAAGCATTCATATTGAGCTTGTAATAGACATTAAGGTTTCCTAGTCGCGCCAATTTTGGATTGATGTTGCTGCCGATTACGCCGGTACCATAGAATGTGCCGCCTGCGGGTTGCGCTTGTAGTGCAAATAACGAATCCTTGGAGCAGAATAATCGCGGCGAATTAAATTTGATTATTGGCACAGTATCCACGACGATATGAACGGTATTTAAACAGCCGTTAGATGAACGGTAATTAATAATTTGTCTCCCTATTCCGGCCTTAGAAGGGGAGAATATTCCCGTTGAATTGGTGATTCCGTTACCCCAAAAAATACCTTTCGAATCTTTTTTATACAGAGTTAAAGGTTTGTCAATCAGGCATATTGATGTATCTAATTGAATTAATGGTTTAGTTCTTACGACAACAAGTAGTGAATCGTCGCAACCCTTGGATGAATAGTTAATTCTGAACAGCCCAGGCCCAGTTATTTGCGGATTAAAGTACTGTTTTTTGACGATTCCATATCCTGACCACGTGCCGCCCGGTATTGTAGAAAAAACGCCTTTTTTGCTAATTAAAGTGGCAGTGTCTTCTTGACAAAAGAAAAGGGTATCAGGCTTAATGATTTGATTGTTAATTATATATACAAATTTTTTGTCCTGACATCTAGGTGATGTGAGCGTTAATGTGTCTATGTTTATTTTTCCTGACTTCCACCACGATGGATCATAAATATTGCCTACACCATTTATTCCATTGCCTTTCCACGAATAATTGGTATTTGGGCGAAATGGTTTTAGCGTTTGTATGCCAGCAGAAGGACAAAAAGTATCGTTAAGACCTGCTTCGCTTGGAATAACGGTGAGTTGGGTCGTATCTCGGCATCCGTTGACAGTGATATAAAGGATATTGTAATTTTTAGGCCCACCCATGAGCGATGGTTCATAAGTACCGTAGTAATAATTGGTTAATCCTGCAAAATATTGGGGGTAAAGTCCTACTGGTGAAAATTTTAGCTTTGCGTTTACAGCCGATTCGCAGACAGTATCGAATTTAGGAACCACGATTGCTTGAACGTAAACGGTTTTCAATGATGTGCAACCTTTCCAAGTGTAGGTGAGTGAATATTTTCCGGCGGTATCAGGCTTGAAAATCCCGGTAGTTGTTGTCTTTGGACCCGACCACGTACCACCTGCAGGTCCATACCAATAAAGGGGGACGGCAGATTTACTCGGACAAAACATATTTTCCAAGTTCCAAGGGGCCCAAACAGTTACGAT
>CAJBVU010000125.1 GCA_903959115.1 uncultured Bacteroidota bacterium | reverse complement strand
TGGCACCTTCCTTATCAATTTTATTAAAGGCAAACACCATCGGGATGTTTGCTGCTTGAGCGTGTGCGATGGCTTCACGGGTTTGCGGCATCACAGAATCGTCTGCTGCAATTACGATGATGGCCATATCTGTAACCTTGGCACCCCTTGCACGCATCGCGGTAAACGCTTCGTGACCTGGTGTATCAAGGAAGGTGATCTTTTTACCGTCTGCTAGAGAAACTTCGTAGGCTCCGATGTGCTGAGTAATTCCCCCTGCCTCACCAGCGATTACATTTGCCTTACGGATATAATCCAGAAGCGATGTTTTACCGTGGTCAACGTGACCCATTACGGTAACAATTGGAGCGCGTGGCAACAAATCTGCCTCATTATCCATTTCGTTGTCAGCCGCTTCGATTTGAGATTCTGCATCCACGAATTCTACTTCGAATCCAAAATTATCTGATACTAGCTGAATGGTTTCGGCATCCAAACGCTGGTTGATTGAAACAACAACACCCAACATAAAACAAGTAGAGATTACTTGGGTTACGTTGATATTCATCATTGTTGCCAATTCGTTTGCTGTAAGGAATTCCGTTACTTTCAGGATTTTACTTTCCTTTTCTTTACGCAGGTTGGTTTCGCGGCGATCGTTTGCACGTACTTCTTTGTTACGGGCTTTGATCTTTTGCTTCATGCCACGCGTTTTGCCGGCATTTCCCATTTGCCCCATAGTATTCCGTACTTTTTGCTGTACGGCTTCCTTGGTGATTTCAGCTTTAGGTGCTGGGCGATTTGGGTCTGGGGTAGTTGAGCGAGCTGCAATCTGAACGCGTTCTTGCACAGCCACTTTTTCTGTACCTGCTTGTTTGCGTTTGCGTTTGCGTTTTTCGCGTAGTTCGTCGCGTGCTTCACCAGCCAAAGATTTTACACCGGTTGGCGCAACCGTTGGGAGGTTGATTTTCCCTAATACTTTTGGACCCGAGAGGGTTTCGAATTTGGTATCGATTTTTTGTACATCGTCGTCCGCCGTTTCAGCATCAGAGGCAACAGCAGGTGCAACAACAGTTTCAACCACTGGTGCTGCTGGTGTTTCAACTACTGGAGCTGGTGCTGCGACTTCAACTGCAACCACTGGTGCTGCCGGAGCATCAATAACAGGCGCAACTTCTATGGGTTTTTCAACAACCACAGGTTTTTCAACGACTTCCTTAACAGGTGTCTCTTCATTTACAGGAGTTGCTTCAACGGTCTTTTTCTTACCGATGTCGATTTTTCCAATAATTTTTGGACCTGCCAATTCCTCCAATTTCGAAGCCATTTTCTCTTGAGGAATGGGTTCTGGTGTTGGAGTTTTGGGTTCTACTTTGGCCAATACCTCTACTGCTGGGGTGGGCTTTGTAGCAACTGGAATTACTGTCGCGGGTTTTGGGTCGCGATTGCTTTTCAACAACTTGGCTTCATCCTTTGCAGCTTTGTCTGCAGAGAATTCCCGAAGTAATGCTTGATACATATCTTCGGTGATTTTGGTTGTTGGCTTGGGCATGACATCGAAGCCTTGCTGATTTAACAAATCGGCAAGTGCTTGAAAACTTCGATTCAATTCTGTGGCTACTTTCGCTAAACGGTATTCCGCCATATTTTCTTTCAAAATTAGTTCTATTGACAATAATTCCCAAGGTTTGTGTGTTGAACCATGTGTTCGCCACTATTTTTTATTCAAAGCCCCGTGTCCTTGGGGTTCACGGGGCTTTGCTGATGGTTAATTAGTCTTCGAATTCTACGCGAAGTATCTTTTGTACTTCGATAATTGTTTCTTCTTCCAATTCAGTTCTTCTCATCAAATCTTCCACTGTGGCATTGATGACAGATTTCGCGGAATCCAAACCAATTTTCTTGAATTCTTCGATAATCCAAGTATCGATTTCGTCCAAAAATTCGTCCAGATCCACATCGTCCTCATCGGAAATTGTGGCGGCCATTCTATAGACTTCGATTTGGTAGCCACACAATTTGCCGGCCAATTTGATGTTATGTCCACCTTTACCAATGGCTAAAGAAACCTGGTCGGCCTCTAGGAATACATCGGCGGTCTTTTTCTCTTCGTTCAATTCGATACGAGAAATCGCGGCGGGCTGAAGCGCTCTTTGAATATAAAGATTCGTGTTGGTTGTGAAGTTAATCACGTCGATGTTTTCGTTGCGCAATTCGCGAACGATACCGTGGATACGAGCACCTTTAACACCTACGCATGCGCCCACTGGATCGATGCGATCATCGTAGCTCTCTACGGCTACTTTGGCACGTTCACCGGGTTCGCGGACAACCTTTTTGATAGTGATCAAACCATCTAAGATTTCAGGAACTTCCAATTCGAACAAACGCTCCAAGAATTCTGGAGAGGTTCTAGAAAGTACAATTTTTGGTGAACCTTTGTCCATTTCCACTTCGTGGATTACAGCGCGGAGGGTATCGCCTTTTTTGTACATATCGCGAGGAATCATATGGTCTTTTGGAAGCGACAATTCATTGCCTTCATCGTCAAGTACCATAATTTCACGTTTCCAAACATTATAAACTTCGCCAGTGATAATTTCACCGCGTTTGTCTTTGTATTTTTTGAAAAGTTCGTCTTTTTCAAGTTCGATGATGCGACTCATGAGGGCTTGACGAGCATTCAATATGCTACGACGTCCGAAATCGTCCAAGAAAACCTGCTGGATACAATCTTCACCCACTGCATAGTCGGGTTCTAATTTTTGGGCATCTTCCAATGCGATTTGGAGGTTTTCATCTTCTACTTCACCGGCTTCAACAATTAGGCGCAGGTGATACATTTCTATGTCACCCGTTTCTGTGTTGATGATGATGTCGAAATTGGCATCATTGCCGTACTTCTTTTTCAGAATGTTGCGGAATACGTCTTCCAAAACGCGCATCATTGTGGCGCGGTCGATGTTTTTAAACTCCTTAAATTCGGAGAAACTCTCCACAAGGTTGATACCTAGATCTTTTGCCTTGACTTTCATATTATTTGAAACTGATTATGATGGTTGCAGATTGAATGTTTTCAAAAGGGACTTCTATGATTTGGGTAATGGCTTTCTTGCCTTTTTCTTTGATTGTTTGTTCGATGAGGAACACGTTATTTTCGTTGATTTCAACCAATTTTCCACTCACAAGTCCTTCTGAAGTAACAAAATCGAATGAACGGCCGATATGTTTTCCATATTGTTTGCGATTGGTAAGCGGTCTTTCGGCACCGGGCGAAGAAATTTCGAAGGTGAAGGCTTCATCGCTGAGATCGGAGTCATCAATTTTCTCAGAAATATGTCTGGTAAAATCGGTTATTGATTTCATTGATAATACTTCTTCACTGTCCATGTAAAACTGGAATAGTTTGGCAGGACTGATAGTGTGTGCTACCAAGAACAATCCAAACAGGGGAGCTTCCTGTTCTACTAGGTCGGTTAGATTCTTTGCGAGGTTTGCCATAGTCAACAAAAAAGGGGACTGCTTTTGGCTTGTCCCCTTCCTAAAGTTTATCGGAAAGTGCTGCAAATATACTACAATTCAGAAAAATCTCAAAATGAAATTAATCTATGTTATAATCGTTGGTTTTTGGGCCAATGAATTGATTTATTGGTTTTATAGGAACTTTTGAGTTTGAATTATTCCTGTATGAAAGCCTCAATAATTTTGACATCCTTTTTGGGTCGGTCGGCGCTTCCGGTGGGTTCGTTTTCGATTGAACTAAGTACATTATATCCAGATACCAATTTCCCGAAAACGGTGTAGTTGTTGTCCAAGCTTGGTGCACCGCCCCAATTCGCATATCGCTGCTTTACTTGAACGGGTAAACTGGCGTACATTTTATCAATTATAGGCTGAAGTCGTTTTTGGACATCTTGCTCTAATTCTTGCAGTGCTGCCATATTTCCGGCTTGACTAAGTGCTTGACCTTTCAAGAAAGTTTCTTGATTGGCCGGCTCTTTTTTGAAATTTTCAAACGCTTGTGCTTCCAAGGACTGTTTGAGGTGTAGCTCATCGAGCAGAGTACCTGTAACGATAAAGAATTGAGAGCCGCTGCTATTTTTCATTGGATTGACATCTTCGCTCTGCCTAGCGGCGGACAATGCTCCTTTGAAATGATATAAATTTGGTTTGATTTCACTCGGTACAGTATAGTTTGGTCCGCCATCGCCTATCATCGCTGTTGGGCTCGCATTTATAGATTTAGGGTCGCCGGATTGAACCATAAAATCTTTGATTACTCGGTGAAAAAGTTGACCGTTATAGAATTTAGATTTTACCAATTTTAAGAAGTTCTGGGTATGTAGTTTTTGCTCGGGGTTAAGAGCTAGGGTTAAATTTCCAGCAGTGGTTTTGAGAACTACTCTTGGCCATTCCGCTGGCGCAGTTGAATCACTGTAATCTGTAGAATCTGTTTGAGCCAGACTTCTTGCGCTATCTATGGCATTAGTTTTTGTGGTGTTGCTACAACTAGCAATTGCTAGCATAATGGGAAGCATCAAAGCATATTTCATCATCGTATTTCAAATAAACTAAGTTTTTGCTGGAAATTACCAATTTGCTTATTGAAACTGAATTATTTCTTCATTTTCAAAATACTCCACAATGTGTTGTCGGATCAAATTCTCTTGCTCTAAGTATCCCAGGTTTGGTAAGGGGATGATGTTTTGCCAAGCGGGCCAGCCATTTTGATCAGATCCAACGTGCTCATAATAACCTGAATAGCTTAAAATTTTGCATGTTGCAATATGCATTAAATGTACCTTTTCTTCTTTAGAAAAGGGTTTGTCTCTCAATTCGCCCAGTTCTCTCACACCAATGAGAAACAATATGGCGTTTAAATCCGGTTTTTTATCGAAGTTCTCCTCCACAAAGGCGATTATCTGTAACCACTTGTCACGTATTTCCTGAATTAGTCCGTCTGCCATAGTAATATTGGCAAAGTTCGCGATTTATATGTGGTATTGAACAGGATGGCTTGGTTTTTGTAATATGACCTCCAAATTAATTTATTATGTCGGCTACTAAAGACTTTTTAACTCATTTGTTTGATCGGGCAAAGAACGTTACGGATATCTTGGTGATCAAAAGGGCTCGTGCTCAAAAATGGCAAGATGCAACACTAAAAAAATTACTTTATAAAGCAAAAAATACAGCTTACGGTCAGGAATACGATTTTGACGGTATTTTGATGCATGCTGATACTGTTGAACAGTTTAAATTAAAAGTACCTATTGCGAGTTATGATGTGATGCACCCATGGTGGCAGCGCGAATACAATGGAGAATCCGATATAACTTGGCCAGGATCACCCAAATATTTTGCTTTGAGTTCAGGTACCACGCAAGGAGCGAGTAAGTTCATTCCTGTTACGGATGCTCAATTAAAGTCGATTTTTCGTGCTAGTAAACGCCAATTGTTTGCAGCAGCTAAAAGCGATGTCCCTAAGGATTTTTTCACCAAACATTATTTGATGATTGGCGGAAGTACGGACCTTAACTACGATGGCAAGAAATATAGCGGTGATTTAAGTGGTATTTCCGTGGCAAATCTTCCTTTTTGGTTTGATCATTTTGCAGTTCCTACGGAGGAGATCAAACGGGAGCGTGATTGGCATCTCAAGGTAGAAACCATGGTTAACGAAGCGCCCAATTGGGATGTAGCGATGATTGCGGGGGCTCCGTCTTGGGTGAAGATGTTGTTAGAGAAAATCATCGAGCGGTATGAACTAAAAAACATTCATGAAATATGGCCTCATCTAAGTGTTTATACTTGGGGAGCGATTTCGATAACGCCATACAAAAGTCAGATAGAGGCCATGATGGGCCATCCCATCCATTACATTGAATCGTATTTGTGTAGTGAAGGCTTTGTAGCTGCACAAACCAAAATAAACGCTACTGGAATGGGTCTGGTATTTAGAAACAATACCTATTTTGAGTTTATTCCATTTAATGAAGAGAATTTTGACGAGACTGGCGATGTTAAGCCCGGAGCAAAGGCATTGGATTTAGATGAAGTCGTTGAGGGTGTCAACTACGCCATTTTGATTAGTACATGTGCAGGTGCATGGCGCTATTTGATTGGTGATATCATACAGTTTACCAATGTGGATGCTTGTGAGATTAAGATTACCGGCAGAACAAAGCAGTATTTGAGTTTGTGTGGGGAGCATTTGAGTGTGGAGAATATGAATCAGGGCACTGAATTAACAGGAAAAGATCTTGGATCGCCGATTTCTGAATATTGTGTTCGTGGTTTGAAATTGCCAAACGGAGAAATGGGACATCGTTGGTATGTTTCTTATCCCACAGGTCATGAAAAACCAGATCCTGAAAAGTTAAGGTCGATTTTGGATCAGCATCTGTGCGTTTTGAATGATGATTATGCCACGGAACGACAGCATGTTTTGAAGACGATGCAAATGCATGTTTTGCCCGAGTCGGACTTTTTGGATTTCTTGGAGTCGAAAGGAAAACTAGGCGGCCAAAGTAAATTTCCTCGTGTGATGCCTGAAGTGATGTATCAAGAGTGGATTCATTTTTTGTGTGATCGGTATCAAACAGATACTTTTGTATAAATGCATACAGAATCCAGTTCCAATCATTCCCATTTAGAGCAGCAAGATTTTTTGAGTTTAGTCACGGGTATTAACCGGGAGGATGCATTATGTCATTCCCGTATTGCCAACGAGTTGCCTGTAATTTCGGCGCTTTGTGAATTGATCTATGATCGATTGAGTACTGGGGGGAGGTTATTTTATTTGGGTGCCGGCACATCAGGTCGACTGGGTATCGTAGATGCCAGTGAATGTCCGCCTACCTATGGAGTTCCGTTTGATAAAGTCGTTGGATTGATTGCAGGCGGTGATTCTGCCATTCGCAAGGCGGTTGAATTTGCGGAAGATGATTTTGAGCAGGGGTATCGTGATTTAGAGAAATACAATATTGGTGCGGGTGATGTTGTGGTGGGTATTGCGGCCTCCGGCCGCACTCCCTATGTAATTGGCGCTCTGCGCCAATGCCGAATCAATGGCATCGCAACCGGTGCCGTAGTCTGTAATAAACATAGTGCGATGGCTGCCGACTGCGATATCTGTGTGGAAATTGAGACGGGTCCTGAGTTTGTTACCGGAAGTACACGGATGAAAGCGGGTACGGCAACAAAAATGGTCCTAAATATGCTCACTACCAGCGTAATGATTCGGTTGGGACATGTGAAAGGCAATAAAATGATCGACATGCAGCTTACAAATCATAAATTGATCGAAAGAGGTACGAGAATGGTAATGGAAGAAACGGGTTTGGCGGAAGCAGAGGCGAAGTCTCTATTGCTGTCTACGGGTTCTGTCCGCAAAGCTGTGGATGCCCACCGGGGTTGATATCAAAAAATTATCAGGTTTTTTGGGGGCCGGGATTGAAATTACTATTTCAAAAACCGTGTGCCAAATTCACCATAGGTGGTGAGAACAGAATCGAAAATCTATTGGTGGATTAAGCCAAAATTTCCCAAGTGCGATCCGCTAGCAATCTAACGGTGTGTAGATAGGTATGAAAAGCTGCTGATTTACCCCACTCGTAAGGCGCAATCATACTCAAAACTTGGGTGCCATCATCTTTTTGGTACAAGTGATAAATTCCGTGAATGATGGGCTCAAAGTTGAGATCGGCTTTGTAAATCGCATGCGACATTTCAACACGCGCTTCGATTTCTTTGGCCTGGTTAATCAAAAGCTGGGCTTGTTTGCGAAGCATCGTAATTTGTTGCTCGGCTTGATGCTGCATGCTTTCGTGGGCGTTTGCCACCATTAATCGCTTGTCGATGGGTTCGATTTTGGGCGAACTGACACTAATGGCGTAGGGTGCATTGTGCATTTCACCTTGATAAACAGCATCCTTGAGGACCAAAGGGCGGTTGTCTGGAGCGTTTAATTCTTCGTTTTCTTGCACTAGCATGTTTAGATTAACAAAGAGGCATGAAAAAAGTTGGAATCAATCAGAAATTCTCTTCAATTAGGCATCGAACCAGTCTTTTTGTATCAACAATTCAGCAATTTGAATCGCATTTGTGGCGGCACCTTTCCTAAGATTATCGGACACTACCCACATGTTAATTGTGTTGTTCTCACT
>CAJBVU010000124.1 GCA_903959115.1 uncultured Bacteroidota bacterium | reverse complement strand
TGGTCGGCAGTGTGTGATTGTGGCAAACGACGCTACCGTGAAAGCGGGCGCTTGGTTTCCCATCACCGGAAAAAAGAATTTACGCGCCCAAGAAATCGCCATGGAAAACCGCTTACCCATCATTTATTTGGTGGATAGTGCAGGGGTTTACTTGCCGATGCAGGATGAGATATTTGCCGATAAAGAGCATTTCGGACGGATGTTCCGCAACAACGCTCACATGAGTGCCATGGGTATTACCCAGATTGCCGCAGTAATGGGTAGTTGCGTTGCCGGTGGTGCCTATTTGCCCATCATGAGCGATGAAGCCCTTATAGTGGAAGGCAATGGCAGCATATTTTTGGCCGGAAGCTACTTGGTGAAAGCGGCGATTGGTGAGGATGTGGACAATGAAACTTTGGGTGGCGCGACAACGCAATCGGAGATTTCGGGGGTGATAGACGACAAATTTCCCGATGATAAATCTTGTTTGGATCGTATTAAGTACATCATGGACAAGCTCGGAAAATTCGAGGAAGCGGGATTTGATCGCGTGAAACCTGCTTTACCCAAAAAGGATATGTCGGATATCTGGGGAATTTTACCCAATGAGCGCAACAAACCTTACGACAGTGCTGACTTGATTTCGAGGATGGTTGACGATGGCGTTTTTGAGCAATATAAAGAGGGCTATGGCAAGTCGATTCTATGCGGATATGCGCGGATTGATGGCTGGGCTGTCGGCATCGTAGCGAACAACAGAGAAATCGTAAAGAGCAAGAAGGGCGAAATGCAATTTGGCGGGGTGATTTATTCGGACAGTGCGGATAAGGCGGCTCGATTTATTATGAATTGCAATCAGAAGAAGATTCCGTTGGTGTTTTTGCAGGATGTCACTGGGTTTATGGTGGGCAGCAGAAGCGAGCAAGGGGGTATCATCAAAGACGGTGCGAAAATGGTGATGGCGATGAGCAACAGCACGGTTCCGAAGTTTACGGTGATAATGGGCAATAGTTATGGGGCGGGCAACTACGCGATGTGCGGAAAGGCGTACGATCCGCGTTTGATTGTGGCTTGGCCGGGTGCGAAGATTGCGGTGATGGGCGGTGAGCAGGCGGCGAAGACTTTGTTGCAAATAGAAAAAGCGAGTTTGAAGGCGAAGGGCGAAATCATCGATCCGGAGGTGGAGAAGCAATTGTTGGCCAAAATCACAGACCGATACAATGCACAGACAACGCCTTACTATGCTGCGGCCCGCTTATGGGTTGATGCGATCATCTCTCCCATGGATACCCGCAAGTGGATTTCGATGGGCATTGAGGCGGCCAATCACGCGCCTGTGAAGCCGTTTAACCCGGGGATTTTGCAGACCTAAACTGCGTTTGATAGGTTTGTATCCAATCGTTGACGGTCATTTTTTTGGCGAGTTCTGCAAGGAGATTTAGCGGCACGTTTTCGGCTTTTTTGAATCGAACGCAACCTTTTCCCATGTCGATTTTTTTGGTGCTGTATTTGGGCCATTCGCTCTGAAACCAATCCAACAGTGGGCTGCTGGCGTAAAGTCCCATGTGATGCAGGGCGATGTGCGATTTGGTGGAGCCGAGGTTGATGAAGGGCAGTGGCAATTTGGGGTTGCAGTGGTATCCATCGGGGAAAATGCTGTGGGGCACCACGAAGCCAATCATGCCATAACTCATCACTTGCTGAAATCCTTCGGGCAGGTGTTGCGATAACGTTTCGGCGATGGCTTTGACAATTTCTTGTCGGTCTGCCGGCAACAGCGCGATGTATTCTTCTGGGGTTTGGATGGTTTCTTTGGTCATGATTTGGATTCCTGCTAGCCAATTTAAGTGGTTACAAAGTTCTAAATTTATCGAATTGGTTGAGAGGTTGTTAGACTATGTCAATAAAATTGACTTGTCGTTGCAATTACTTACTCGTCTAAACCTGGTAATACATGAGATTGGGCATCCAACAATAATTTGACGTTTTCTCTGAATTGCTTTTGCCAAGTGGATTCTTCATGGCCGAGTCCTTGGTCGACTTGGGTTTTCCAGTTGCTACCAAAAAAAAGGGGTTCGTTTTTAATGTAGCTTCTATACCCAGACTTTGTCATGATCTTATCAATCCGTTTTTGGGTGGGGGCATATAAAGCATCCAAGCCCTCTGTGCCGTGGGTGAAGAGGATTTTGTGGCTGTGGGGATCGGGCAGGTTCTTTTTGAAATAACGCACCATGGCATCGGGAATGGGGTTGTTTTTCATTTCAAAGATCCCTGGCCAATGCGTTGAAAAGCAGGCAGCGGTTCCAAAAACCCCCGGGTATTCACAAATGCCGTACATCGAAATCAAACCGCCCATCGAAGAACCTCCAATGACGGTGTACGCGGGATCTGTATGGGTACTGTAGGTCTTGTTGATGAAGGGCCGAAGCTCGTATACGATGAATTTGAGGTAGTCGTCGCTGTTTATGGGGTTGTAAAACACATCGGACTGATTCTGTCGTTTTGCCTCCATGATGGCCGCTTTTTCTTTGGATGTTAGCGATTCATAAACCTTTTGGGGAAAGTAGTTTGAGTGGCGATTCATGCCATCGTTCCAGATGCCTACCACGATGTACTCTGTTTTTGGGGATAGGTCTGAATTACTGCTATCAGTTTGATTTTTTTTGGTGGAAGAGATGCTGGAATTGTAGGCAGCTACGGACTCATCGATCCCCCATTCTTGGTGGTTCCAGGTGCTGTTGCCATCGAACAGATTCTGTCCATCGTGCATGTAAATCACGCCATACTTTTTATGGGTGTCGTAATCGCTGGGTAGCCAAACATCTACGTTTCTGGCGGTCACAAAGGCCGAGGGGAAATAATTTAATCGCTCAACTCTACCTTGACTTGGCGCTGCGTTGGGCGGTTGAACAAGTGTGTCCTGACTAAAAACTTCATTGGGTGCAGTCCAACAAAGAAAACAGAGGAAACAGGAATAAAAAGAGTGAATCGTAAATCGCATCGTTTTGTGTAGCCTCAAATATCTAATTATTTTGGTCAAGTGAGACCGTGAATAAGCCGTATTTTTGCGGAATAATTGCTGCTTTTTTGAGTGGTAATCGCAAAATATGAATTATTTATCGGTAGAAGGACTCAGTAAGAGTTGGAATGAAAAGGTATTGTTTGATCAAATTACCTTCGGATTGAGTCGTGGTGAGAAGGTGGCATTGATCGCTGGAAATGGTTCAGGGAAAAGCAGTTTGATGAATATTTTGGCGGGGAACGACAAGCCTGATGCTGGAAATTTTAGTATTCGGAAAGATATCAATTGGGAGTATTTGCCTCAAGATCCGGCTTTGAATGAGTCGATTTCGGTCTTGGAAAACCTCTTTGTTGGAACCACCCCCTCGATTTTGGCTTTGAAGGAATATGAGGCGGCGTTGATTGCGTATTCTGATGCCCCTTCGGATGAAACGGAGAAGCGGTTGGACTTGGCAACAACAGAAATGACGATGTCGGAGAGTTGGGATTACGAAGCCAGGGCGAAGCAGGTTTTGGGCAAATTGAATATCCATGAATCGGATATGGCCAAGCCGGTGGGTGTGTTGAGTGGTGGACAAAAGAAGCGTGTGGCTTTGGCGAGGGTTTTGATTGATGTGCCCGATTTGTTGATTTTGGATGAGCCTACCAACCACTTGGATTTGGATATGATTGAGTGGCTGGAGGAGTATTTGAGTGATAAAAATTTGACATTGTTATTGGTGACGCACGATCGTTATTTTTTGGATCGTGTTTGCAATAAAATATTGGAGTTGGACAGGGGCGTTTTGTATTCTTATCAGGGGAATTACGGCTATTTTGTAGAGAAGAAGGCGATGCGCGAAGAGGTGGAGGCCAGTGAGAGAGAGAAGAATCGAAATACCTTTAGGCGGGAGTTGGAATGGGTGAGAAAGATGCCCAAAGCGCGTACAACCAAGAGTAAAAGTAGGGTTGATGCTTTCGATGATTTGGCCGAGAAGGTGAAAGGCCCCTATGTGCAGCAGAAGGTGGAGTTTGGCGTGAAGATGGAGCGATTGGGATCGAAGATTTTGGAGATCCAGCACTTGGAAAAGGCCTATGGCGCGCAACCCATTTTGGGCGATTTTACTTATACGTTTAAACGTGGTGAGAAAATTGGCATTGTGGGTCCGAATGGTGTGGGAAAAAGCACGCTGTTGAATATGATTATGGGCTTGGAAAAGGCCGACAAGGGTAAGATTACGGCAGGTGAGACCTTGGTTTTTGGATATTTCTCACAGCAGGGGATTCCCGTTGCGGAGGATAAACGTGTAATTGATGTGGTAAAGGATGTTGCCGAGTATTTGCCTTTGGCCGATGGTACCAATTTATCCGCATCACAGTTTTTATTGCGATTTGGCTTTGCTAACGAGACCCAATACAACGCAGTAAGTCGTTTGAGCGGCGGCGAAAGACGTCGTTTGTTTTTGATGATGGTGCTAATCAAGAACCCCAATTTCTTGATTTTGGATGAGCCCACCAATGATTTGGATATTTTGACATTGGCTACTTTGGAAGCGTTTTTGATGGATTATTCGGGTTGTGTGTTGGTGGTAACGCATGATCGATACTTTATGGATAAGTTGGTGGATCACGTATTTGTGTTTGAGGGCGAGGGCAAGGTGAGGGATTTTCCTGGGAATTACACGGAATACAGAACTTGGAAAGAGTGGGATGATGC
>CAJBVU010000123.1 GCA_903959115.1 uncultured Bacteroidota bacterium | reverse complement strand
CATCCAAGGGTCTGCATGAGCATCGGATGGCTATGTGGTTGGCCCGGACCCGGGCCAACCACATAGCCATCATATTTCTGCAATTCTAAAAACCAACCTACTTGATCTACCGAAACTATTTCATCAATCCTAACTACATCCACTTGTGCGCCTCCCACCGATAAATAATGTACGATGTTGTAGGTGAAACTATCGAGATTGTCGATGAACAATATCCGTTTTTTCAATCCGATGGCCGTCATTTGATTTTAATTAAACCCCAAATTTCTTTCCTATCCCGGCAACAAAATCCTTCAGATAATAAGGTTCATAGTATGCCAAATCCTCAAAATTATTCGCCTGAAATTTCGAAACTACCAAGTTACTCAAATGGTCCGCCCGCGGTGATAGATCAATAAACTTAGAACCCGAATTGGCTACTAACCGCGCCACTTTTTCATTGGCATTGCCAACAAAATAAGTTTTTTCATCAGGCTCACCAATCCTATCATCTGGCAAAATCATCGCACAAATTGGCAAGCTCACCTGGTAATCAGAGCCAGAATCCGTAACAGAAATACGCTCCAATTTGAGCGCATAGACTTCATCTCTGCGCGCATCCATCATCACCCAAACACAATCTGAAGATTCATTTGATCTCAAAACCTCTGCGCCCAACGCCTCAAATCCACTCACCGAAATTAACGGAATGCCCTCCGCAAAACACAAACCCTTTGCCAAACTCACCCCAATCCTCAACCCCGTATAACTGCCTGGCCCCTCATGAAACCCCACAGCCGTAATCCCTTTTGTAAAAATTCCGAATCCCTTATCAGCAGTCTTATCGGCATCCATACCCCCCTGAGATTTAATAACTTCCTCAATGCCAGCACCCTGGTTCCGGGCAATTTCTACAGCCCTTTGAACCATCATTGGCAGCAATTCTGCATGCGATTGAACCACCTCACCTACTTCCAAATGCACCAAGAGTCCCGACTCTGTGACCAAAGCCACCGATGGATATTCGGCCGAAGATTCAATCAAAAGTATCATTAACTCAATTTTTCTACCGCAAAACTAACCCATAATATCGCAACCACCCACCATTCTGTGCAATCACTTATCTTTGTATTTTTAAAAATCGTATGTCAAAAGAAGTTTATATCGTCGCCGCAGCCAGAACCCCAATGGGAAGTTTCAATGGCTCCCTTTCTACTGTTCCCGCTACCCAATTGGGTGCCATCGCCATTAAAGGGGCTTTGGAAAAAGCAGGCATCAATCCAAATGATGTCAACGAAGTATACATGGGATGCGTTTTGCAAGCCGGTGTTGGTCAAGCGCCCGCACGTCAAGCAGCAAAATTCGCAGGCATCGGCGATCACGTCCCCGCAACCACCATCAACAAAGTGTGTGCAAGCGGATTGAAGTCGGTAGCGTTGGCGGCTCAGAGCATTATGCTGGGACTAAACGACATCGTAGTGGCGGGTGGAATGGAAAATATGAGCCTTACTCCGCATTACCTACCAAACTCACGCGCGGGTTATAAATATGGCAATATTCAAGCCTTGGATGGCATCATCAACGATGGCCTCACCGATGCATATGGCAAAACCCTGATGGGCACTTGTGCCGAGTTGTGCGCCAAAGAAATGAACTTTAGCCGTGAAGCCCAAGACAATTACGCAATCCAGAGCTACACGCGCGCTGCCGAAGCATGGAAAGCAGGAAAATTCAACGACGAGATTGTCCCAGTTACAGTGCAAACCCGCAAAGGCGATGTGATTGTAAGTGAGGACGAAGAATATAAAAATGTCAATTTCGACAAAATCCCAGGACTAAAAACCGTTTTCCAAAAAGATGGAACTGTAACTGCTGCCAACGCATCAACCATCAATGATGGCGGCGCGGCCCTAGTTTTGGTGAGTGGCGAAAAACTCAAGGAATTGGGACTTACCCCGATGGCAAAACTTACAGGATTTGCAGATGCCGAACAGAGCCCAGAATGGTTTACAACAACCCCAGCAAAAGCCCTTCCGATTGCAGCCCAAAGAGCCGGTATCACCGTTGCCGATTTGGATTTCGTGGAATTAAACGAAGCCTTCGCTGTAGTAGCATTGGCCAACAATCAGTTGTTAAATTTAGACGATAGCAAAGTCAACGTAAACGGCGGCGCTGTTGCCCTCGGCCACCCCTTGGGTGCCTCGGGCGCCCGCATCCTTGTAACCCTCCTCCACGTGTTAAAGCAGAATAATGGCAAATACGGCGGTGCGGCGATCTGCAATGGTGGCGGCGGTGCAAGCGCAGTTGTGGTTGAAAATTGCTAATCCTACTGCCCAGAATTTTTTCTCCTTTACGGCGTTACTCTTGAGACGATGATGCAAATCACCCTACCAAAATCAACGCAAGGACTTAAAGCGATTCTATTCGCCTGTCTTTGCTTGCTTTCTCTCCGCGCCAAAGCACAATTGGATTCGGCGGAAATCGAAAATGCGGAGCCCCAACCAGCACCAATTCAAATTCCTCAGAAACCCGGCCCACTCACACCTCTGGAACAGGACGAAGACGAGTTAATCCAAATTGCGCCTTTTGTTATCTCCTCTACCACAGATTCTGCAAAACTTGCAAGTGCCGAGATCCTGCAAGCAAAACTTCTAGAGGTCTTGGCAAATCCGGCGACATTTGATTTTGAGTTTGCCAACCTCAGAATGACAACGGTTGCAATAGCATCGCATCCCAAAGCCAAGGTGAGGTTGTTTACGTTCAATATCATCCTGAAAAGTGGCGTTTTTCAACAATATGGTGTAATCCAACAGAAAACAAAAAAGGGAATATCCCTATTTCCACTCAACGATACCGCCCAAAACCTGCCCAAAGACTACCTCGAAACCACCGTAGAACACCCCGAATGGATCGGAGGCCTATATTATCAACTCATTCCCCATAAAATCAAGCGCAAGCAATATTATGTTGTGATGGCCTTCGACGGTCACAACCGAAACTCCAACCGCTCCATTATCGATGTGCTTTCCTTTGAAAACGATCTTCCCGTTTGGGGCGCACCCATTTTTAGAGACGGCATCGAAGATCCCTCCGAGGAAATGCGCGTTGTTTTTGAATACCATAAATCTTCCCGGATCCTCATGCGCTACGAGGAAGAACAAAAAACCATCGTCTTTGATGAAGTGGGACCACCATTCCCCGCCGCCCAAGGAAACGTGTTTTATTACATCCCAACAGGCGATTATTCCGGCTATAAGCCATCAAAAAAAGGAATTTTCACCAAAGAAGCCCTGGAAGTCACAGATTTTGGTCAAGGCATTCCCAACCCAACCATTTTTCGATAATTACAAATACGCAGAAATCAATTGCATTTTTGCCGATGTTTCTTGCCACTCTGTTTCAGCGTCAGATTCCGCATTTACCCCGCAACCCGCAAACAAAATATATCCATTGCTCCCTAACTCACAGCTACGAAGTACCACGTGATACGACGCAAAATCATCACGCTCAACGCCAATAAATCCAGCATACAATCCGCGATCAAATCCCTCATGATTCAAAATCCAATCTACCGCCCAACTCTGTGGATAGCCTCCAACCGCTGGTGTGGGATGTAAGCCATTTATCAATCCGCTTAAACGCATTCGCTCCAAAGGAAAATACCAATCCGATACCAAATGTCGGATATTCCCCATAACTAACTCCTTCACCGCCGTCTCATTGGGCTCAATCCCCATTTCTAACACTTTTTCCCGAATAAATCGACTGGTTACAGATTGCTCGTTTCTCTCTTTACCCGTCCAATCCGACTGGGCTTGGGTTAATGTACCCGCCAACGACATAATTCGCGCTTCGCCCCCAACCCAACTAATCAAACGCTCCGGTGTAGCACCCATCCAACAACCCTCAATCGGATCAAAAAGAATAAATACAAAAGCCTGGGGATAGCGATTGCACAATGCCTCAAAGGAACGCCAAATCGTTTCCGGATTCACATCTTTCTCAATGGACGATGTCCTCGCTGCTACGATTTTATTGCCTTTTCCATCTAAAATCATCGACTTGATGGCATTGACCTCAGCCATAAAATCAGCTTTAGGCGTAATCGTTAACTCAATATTAGGTAGTGGATTCACCGCCACGAAAGACGCCAACTCTTCCTTACAATTACCCCATCCCTCAACCGATGTCTGAATCTCTAAACTAGAAACTTCTCTGCCATCAAAGGGCGACCATCGGAGCTGCGAATGTTGGTTCGATGTATTCAAATCGATATCCGATGCAGGGAGCGATATCACCTTGCCAACAACCGCTGTGGGAATCAACGCATCAGACAAGCGGTAAATCGCCAATGCCTGTTGTATATTTGCAGTTTCCATTCCCAATCGATCATGCAAAGTTCAACCACCCAAGCCACAAAAACAATGTATATCATTCGGCATGGTGAAACGAACTATAACAAAATGGGTATCGTACAGGGTTCAGGGGTTGACACGGACATTAACGATAAGGGAATTGCACAGGCAGATGCATTCTATCAGGCCTATAAACACATTCCATTTCAGCAGATTTTTGTCAGTTCCCTCAAGCGCACCCATCAAACGGTGGCTCCATTTCAAGAATTGAACATCGAAACCCAGGTAATTCCCGAACTCAATGAGATTAATTGGGGAATTTTGGAAGGCCAACATCCAAGCGAACACTCGCGACGTGAATTCTATGCGATGCTTGCAAAATGGAGAAACGGGGAGCTAAACGTAGCAATCAATGGCGGCGAAACCCCCAATTCAATGGTGAAACGTCAAAAATTGGGTTTGAAAAAAATCGAAACCCTAGAAAAATCACCCATACTAATTTGCATGCATGGCAGAGCCTTGCGAGGATTTCTTTGCCTATTAACAAATACACCCTTGCACCAAATGGATGATTTTGAGCACAACAATGTTTGTCTTTATGTTTTAGAGAAGCATTCAGCAGAAAAGCAATATCGAATCATCACAAAAAACTGTCAAGCACATTTAACCCACTTATTATAAATGGATTCAAATATCATCGATATCACAATTGTTGATAGAAATGGTCAGGAACAGACCTACCAAGCACCCACCGACATGGGATTAAACTTGATGGATTTCTGCAGGGCCGTTGAATTACCAGTAAAAGGAGAATGCGGCGGGATGGCTCTTTGCGCTACCTGTCAGGTCTATGTTTTGAGCGAACACCCCCTTGCCGAAGCCTCAGATGATGAATTGGCGATGCTTGATCAAGCGTTTTTTGTCAAGGCGAACTCCCGTTTAGGATGCCAAATCCACCTAAACCCCGACCTCCATGGCCTCAAGGTTGCATTGGCTCCAGAAATTGAGTGATAAATTTTGAAATAAGTTGTAGGATTCAAGCAGTTTAGTTATCTTTGCAGTCCTTTTTAACAGAAATGGCAAATCATAAGTCAGCAATCAAGAGAATTAGAGCCAACGCCGCAAAGCGTGACCTCAATCGTTATCAGCATAAAACAGCTCGTACTATCATCAAGAATATCCGTAAATCGGATTCTAAGGACGAGGCATCTAAGTTGTTAACCACAGCATTTGAAGCATTAGACAAATTGGCTAAGCGCAATGTCATCCACAAAAACAAGGCAGGCAACTTGAAGTCAAGTTTGCAAAAGCACGTGAACTCTTTGGCGTAAGCTTAATTAGTTCTTTAGATATTAAAAAAGACGACCGATGGTCGTCTTTTTTGTTTTACCCTACCCCTGCTGAAACATTTATTTGTCCCAAGTAATTCCAAGGGCCAATAATCCCTTTTCAATCCGCTGTATACCCAAACTACCCATGCCGTGAGCTGCCGACACCTCAGCGCGCGTATATAACAGCAAATCGTCAATAGTATTGATGTTCAACGAGAGCAAAGCACGAAGGGCTGGCGAAGCCAGCCCCCATGACAAAATACGTGTATCCATTTGTTGGCAACGGTGTGCCATTGTCTGCTGTAAATGCTGATTCAATTGCAAATTACATCGACTCATAAAAACAATTAATCAATCACCAAAGTACCCACCTTCTCACCCGATACCAAACGCATCAAATTACCTGGGGTATTCATATCAAAAACCACAATAGGTTTGTTGTTTTCCTGACAAAGCGTAATTGCAGTAAGATCCATCACCTCCAAGCCCAAATCATATACCTTTTTGAAAGAAATTTCATCGTATTTTACCGCAGTTGGGTTCTTTTCAGGGTCGCTATCATAGATGCCATCTACACGCGTTCCTTTGATTACAACATCTGCCTCAATCTCTACAGCGCGCAATGAAGCCGCCGTATCAGTTGTGAAATACGGATTGCCCGTACCTGCACCAAAAATCACTACCCTACCTTTCTCCAAATGACGCATTGCACGCCTGCGAATGAAAGGCTCTGAGATTTGCTCCATTTTTATGGCCGATAACAATCGGGTTGTTAAACCAGCCTTTTCAAAAGACCCTTGCAACGCCATCGCATTGATCATGGTTGCTAGCATACCCATATAATCTCCAGTTGCGCGGTCTACAACACCCCCTTGAGCGCCCTGCACCCCACGGAATATATTTCCACCGCCAATCACTACAGCCACTTCCACTCCCGCATCCACCACAGACTTCACCTCTTTGGCATAGGCCTCCAATACTTTCGCATCGATGCCATAGGATTGCGTGCCCAACAAGGCTTCACCACTCAATTTTAGTAATACTCTTTTAAATTTCATTTGACATTGTAATATTAGCAAAAAAAATCCCTCTTTCGAGGGATTTAATATTTCTTAATTAACCGAGTTGAACTCGTTTGAATCTTGTAACCGTGAGACCAGGCTCAACACTTGAAAGATATTTCTCAACTGTCAAGGAACCGTCTTTTACGAAGTCTTGTGCAATAAGCGTAGACTCTTTAAAGAACTTTTCCAATTTACCGGTAGCGATACGATCAATCATCGCCTCAGGCTTGCCTTCAGCACGCGCTTGCTCACGACCGATTTCCAATTCACGCTCAATGGTATTTGCATCCACACTATCACGATTTACTGCAACAGGATTCATTGCCGCAATTTGCATTGCAACATCTTTTCCAGCAACCATATTCGCATCAGTAGCAGCATTGTTCATTTCTACCAAAACACCCATACGGTTAGAACCGTGAATGTAAGAAACAACATTTGAACCTTCTACCAACTCGTATTTTGTAACGTCGATCTTCTCACCAATCTTGGCAACCTCATCCAACAAACGGTCGGCCACAGCCACACCATTCAACGACAAAGCTTTCAAAGCGTCTAGATCGGCAGGTTTGTTATCCATTGCCAAAGATGCGATGCTTTTTGCCAATTCAACAAAGGCTTCGTTCTTCGCTACGAAATCAGTTTCACAAGCGAGCAATACAATTACACCCGCATTACGTGAATCATTCACCATAGCAATTACACAACCTTCAGTGGCTTCTCTATCGGCGCGTTTGGCAGCAATTTTCGCTCCCTTTTTACGCAAATAGTCTACGGCCGCTTCAAAATCACCTTGGGTTTCAACCAAAGCATTTTTACAATCCATCATTCCCGCACCGGTCATTTGGCGCAGTTTATTTACTTCTGATGCAGTTATTGTTGTCATAAACGATTTTAAAAATTATGCTTCTGCAGCAACTACAGCTACTTCTGCCGTTGGAGCTACTTCTTCTTCAGACTTTTCACGCTTGCGCTCTTGGCTACCTTCGATGATGGCATCCGCGATTTCGCGAACGATCAAATAAATAGACTTAGATGCATCGTCGTTTCCAGGGATCGCATAATCCACTACAGTAGGATCAGAGTTGGTATCAACCAAAGCAATTGTTGGGATACCCAAACGAGTTGCTTCTGAAACTGCAATGTGCTCACGCTTCACGTCTACCATGAAAATCGCACCAGGCAATTTGGTCATATCTTCGATACCACCTAAAATCATCTGCAATTTTGCTTTTTCACGATCTAACATCAAACGCTCTTTCTTGTTGATGCGCTCAAACGTACCATCAGTAGCCATCTTATCGATGTTCTGCATACGCTTAATGCTCTTACGAACAGTTTGGAAGTTTGTCAACATACCACCCAACCAACGCTGAGTTGTGAACGGCATATTGGCACGCTTAGCCTCTGCGGCTACGATTTCTTTTGCTTGTTTCTTTGTAGCCACAAACAAAACCCGGCGACCCGAGCGAGCGATATTCTTAGCAGCGGCTTTCGCCTCTTCTAATTTACTT
>CAJBVU010000122.1 GCA_903959115.1 uncultured Bacteroidota bacterium | reverse complement strand
TTCGCCGTTAGTCGTTTGGTTGGTGCCCCTCCAGGCTACGTGGGTTACGAAGAAGGCGGAATGCTAACGGAGAAAGTTCGTCGCAAACCCTATTCTGTAATCTTGTTTGATGAGGTAGAAAAAGCCCACCCAGATGTATTCAATTTGTTGTTGCAGGTGTTGGATGAGGGCCAGATGACGGATTCTATGGGTCGGAAAATCGACTTTAGGAATACGGTGATCATAATGACATCGAACATCGGATCAAGGCAGTTGAAGGAGTTTGGAACGGGCGTAGGATTTGGAACGGGTACCAAGGAAGTCAATAAGGAGAGGGATTCTAAGCAGGTGATTGAGACCCAGTTGAAGAAATTCTTTTCACCGGAGTTCTTGAACCGCATTGATGATGTGATCGTATTTAACTCATTGGATAAGGATGAAATTATCAAGATTTTGGATGTGCGCATGGTTAAAATGCTCAAGCGCATTCAGGAGATTGGTTATAAAGTCACTTTGACCGATGCTGCTAAGGTTTTCTTGGCCGATAAAGGTTTCGATGCCGATTTTGGTGCACGTCCTTTGCAACGGGCTTTGCAGAAGTTTTTGGAAGAGCCATTGGCCGAGCAGGTTTTGCAGGGCAATTTGAAGGAGGGCGATGAGTTAAGGGTAGATTGTGCGGAAGGTGCTGAGGAATTGAATTTCACGCCTGTGAAGGCAGAGCTTGTTCTTCCTGAAGCCGACAAAGCCATCGAAGCGCCAAAGAAGCCCCGCGCTGCTAAGCCAAAGGCTGATAAAAAATCTGAGGAGTAATTCTGCGAGATTAGAAAAATCTGCGGATATCCATAAATCGCAACTTGTAATAAGGAGCGCTCAAGACATCGTATCGTATACCACCACTGCTTGCGGAGTGGATGAAATAGACTTCATTGGGGGTTACTTCGGTGATGATGCCTACGTGCCCCATGACTCGTCGGCCGGTGCTATGTCCTTTGAAACAAATCACATCTCCGGGTCTGGCGTTGGCGATACTAATATGTATACCGGCGTTGTGAAATAGGGAAGAGCTGGCTGGGGTGCGGATGCCCAAAGTGGTATTATAACAGTATCCAACAAATCCGCTGCAATCAAAACCAGTTGGTGTTTTTCCTCCACCGCGATAACCAGTTCCCAAATGCGTTCCAGCCTCTCTCAATAGGGCATTTATTGCAACCAAATCGGCCTGTACTGTACCTACCAACGAGTCGGTTTGTGCTGATAATAAATTGGCAGTCAAACAGATGAGTAGTATGATGTGTTTTTTTAGCATTGGGTAAGTCCCCTGGTTGATTAGGGTGTTTTTGGGGTTATTTAGGCAGGTAATTGAGCATTCTTTTGTATCTGTCGGTGAATGTCTGTCCTTGTTTTGAGCCTTTATCCGACCATCTTTTCTTCATGTTTTCTACGCGATGGCCTGGGTCTGGGTGTGTGCTAAGAAATTCTGGTATATTGATTTTATTTTTCTCCTTTTGGATTTTTTCAAAGAAGCCGGCAGCACCAATAGGGTTGTAGGCAGTTTGATAAAGCCAATCCACGGAACAATTGTCGGCTTCTGTTTCTGCATCGCGACCAAATTCTAGTTGTGCCAAGCCGGTTGCAATTTGTAAGAGTTGTGCTTTGTTTTGTCCAAAAATCAATTCTAATAAAAGGTTGGCACCAAATTCACGTGTCATGGCATCGGTAGAATGTCGTTTTTCTGCATGCGCCATTTCATGACCCATCACACCGGCCAATTGGTCTTCGCCTTCAAGGTATTTCATCAGGCCTGTATAGACATAAATGTAGCCACCCGGGGTGCAAAATGCATTTTGTATGGTATCGTTTTGGATGATACGGATTCTCCATGCGAAATCGTTTTTATGGATCAATAAATTTGTTTTTAAGATACTGTCTCGAATCCCATAGATGTAACGATAAACGACAGTGTTTTTGGATGAATCCATGATCATGGAGGCATTTCCTTGCTCAAAACTTTGGGAGACTTGTTTGCCCAGGGTTACATCTTGTTCTACAGGGAAAATGTTGACTTTCCCAAGCCAACTAGAGCAGCTATTGAGTGAAAAAATTGCAATAGTAATTATTGCGATGATTGAAATTCTGTTCAACATGGGTGTGTGAGTTCACCCGCAACTGCCAAAAATGATGCCAAAAATTAGACATTATTTTTACTTTTTGATTCTCGGGACTAGGATTTATGCGATACGAAGTGCTCCACGAGCTTTGGTTTGGATAGTGATTTTAGAACGGATATCCGATACCTATACAAATTGCACTTTCATTGCGCATGTAATTGGAGAAATTGGTACTTGCACTTTTTGTCATTACCCAACGCCTATCGAAATCTTTGGAAGGGTCGCGGATGGGCAGTCCTAAATCAACACGAAATAGAAACAAGCTTAGGTCGAATCGGAAACCAATTCCAGTATTTAGGGCAACTTCGGGCAGGAAGGTTTCTCGTTGAATGACACCATAGCCGTTGGCGGATCCTTCTTTGCTCAAGTTCCAGATGTTACCGGCATCAATGAATAAGGCGCTTTCGATGAAATTTTTCACTAAAGTAAATCTATATTCTAGGTTTGCCTCGATGAGTAATTCTCCTGATCTGTCGATGATGGAACCTGAACTTTCCGGCGTATTTCCTGGGCCGATTCCTCGGGGTCTCCACCCTCTCAAGCTGTTGCTACCACCAATAAAATATCGTTTATCGTATGGGATTACACTGCTGTTCCAATACGGGATGGCCATGCCAAAGTTGGCTCTAAAAGCGATACTATTGAGTTCGTCGATGGTGCGTTTGATGCGAATTTCCGATTCTATTTTGGCGTACTGAAAATAATTAACCCCCATGAATTGGTAAGAGCTGTCTGGGTTGTAATTGTCTTGGAATAGGTATCGTGCGAGTCGGTGAAGGTTTCCGGAGGTTTCAAATCCGAAACGACCAAAGAAATAGGTTTGACCGGGTTTGTTTTTGTTGTTGGTATACAAGCCTCCAAATTTTGCGGCGGTGATGATTTGGTCGGTAAAAACGCGTTTCACAAAATCTTGGTCAAGCTGTGGAAGCGTTGGTAAAAATGCTGCAGAGATTGCATTTCGGTTAAAACTCAATTCTACAGGGGTATAATACCAGCTTAAATTGGGTCTTGTAAATTGTAAGGAAATGGAGGCGGGCAGTGAGCTTCGTTTAAAATTGGGATTGTTCTCCAACTGGTAACTTAGTGAGAATACGGTGTTTTTGCGCTGATAGCTATTTTTTACTTTGATTTTATCTAGCAATGAAAAGTTTGGTAGAGAAAGTCTGGCGTTGAATCCTTGTTGTAATCCATATCGGATATTGTCGTTATCGCCGCGTTTAAAAATCGCCTCGTAGCTGGTTACTGAACTGATTTTTAAGCTTTCCCCGTTGCCCAATGCGTTTCGATTGTTGAGCGATACGATGCCTGCCAGGCCGAAACTGCGCTGACTTTGGGTTTGAAAGTTGGTTCCCGAACTTCCTTGGGGAGAGTAGAGCGCTTGGGGTTCGATTTGGGTATAAATTCTGGGGATGGCTTTTGCCTCAATTTTGGTGATGATTAGGTGGTTTAGGGTATCTACTTCTTGGTGTAAATCCACGTAGGAGAAGAGGCCCATTTCTACCAGGGCGACATAGGTTTGATTGGTTAGAGATTGGCTGAACCATCGGCCGGAGTCGATTGTGATAACTTGATCCATGATGTTGCCTTTGATGGGGTAATGGTTGAGTTGGAAATATTTGCCTTTGGTTGAATAGGACTGTGGCCATTGATTTTCCAAATAGATATCTGAGCAAATGATGTTCAGATAGGTGGCGCCGAAACGATATCGTTGAAATTTAGATTGGTTTAGAGGGTTGTTCAATTTGAGGAAAACAGCGCCCTCTTTTTTATCAGCCAGGGTATCAATCTCATAATGAAATAGGTCTGGAGTGGCGTCATAATAGCCTCGGTCTCTGAGTTCAATCGCCAACTTATCTTTGGCTTCATTTAAGTCATTTAGATTTAAGGGCCACCAAAGTCGATATGCTAAATTATGGCCTACAAGGGTATCGATTAGTGGTTTAAGTGCAGTATCGTCTGGTTCCCTAAAAAACGAATTTAGTCGATAAGGTTTTCCGGGATCCACGATATAATCCACTTCGGCTTTGTGCTTTCCGTAGGTGACGACATAGCTGACTCTGTTATCAAAATAGCCTAAGTTAAACAGGTGATTTCCGATGTTTTCGGCAGACACTGCAGCGAGTGCTGTATCGATAAGGATTGGGGGTTCGCCGAGTTTATTGCGGAGCTTTTTCCTCCAAGCGATACTGTCGTTTAGCTCCGGATGTTTGAAGCTTGTACCCAAAGAATAGGACCACAGGAAGACGGGTAATTTGTTGAAAAGTACGCGTTTGTTGGGGTTGTGAAGGATTTGCGCTTTAAGATTGGAGGCGCTGACGGTTTTTTTGGGGACGATTACGGAATTTCTTTTGAGCAGGTAACGATTTTCCGGGATACTTTTTTTGACACCGCAGGCGTGGATTAGGGTGACGACGAGCATGGCCCATAGGTACTTCGGGGAAAAATTCAGATATTTGCCTAGGTATGCCATCAATTGCTCAAATCAAGCACCTCGCATCGTTGCGAATGTCGAAGTACAGGCAAAAATATGGCCAATTTGTGGTTGAGGGTCGCAAACAGGTAGAGGAAGTATTCCACAGTGGATGGGAAATAGAGGGGATTTGGGGAACGCCTGCTTTTGCGGAGCGATTTTCACCGGCCTATGATTTTGATTGGATGACGGAGGAGGAGAACAAGAAATGTTCTGGATTTGACACGCCACCGGGAATTATGGCGTTGGTTCGAATGCCAAAAAACAAGGAGTTAGATTTGTTGGAGCCCTTTGTTTTGGCGTTAGACGGGATCAGCGACCCAGGGAATATGGGTACGATTATCCGACTTGCGGATTGGTATGGTTTGACGCAGATTTTGGCGAGTGAGGACTGTGTGGATGTATACAATTCGAAGTGTTTAAGTGCCACTATGGGGTCGTTTCTTCGGGTGGAAGTAGTGTATAGTAAATTACACCCTGCGGCCGCAGGCCGCAGGGTGTATGGTGCCTTTCTGGATGGGACATCCGTGCACGGAATGAAAATGGAAAGCCCATCGATGTTGATTATCGGCAGTGAATCTCATGGGATTCGGCCGGAGGCCGAATCCTTGGTGACAGAAAAAATCACAATCCCCGGAAAAGGACATGCGGAATCACTCAATGCCGGAATTGCAACCGCCATTCTTCTCGATAATTTGTTGCGATAGTCTTTGTTATATTTGTGTGTAACCCATGAGGAGTGAAATTAGAATCAAGCTAGACGCATTTATTGCGGCCCACTACAAACAAAAGTTTGTGCGGGGTTTGATGCTCGCTCTCTCCGGTACATTGTTGCTATTTGTGGGTTTATTCTTGCTTGAAAATCAGCTTTGGCTATCGGTTCAATCCAGAACCATCCTTTTCTTTGGCATGTGGGCGATGATTATCGCTCTCTGGGGCGTCTTGGTACTTCAGCCATTCTTGAAATTGCGCGGCGTGGGTAAAGTTATCTCCCATGAAGAAGCAGCGCGGTGGATTGGGGATCATTTTTCCGACGTTTCAGATAAACTTTTGAATTTATTGCAACTCGAGGATATGTCGACTACTTCGGTGGAGAACGATTTGCTGCTGCAAGGAATCGCCCAAAAGACGTTGGCCTTTTCCAATACCGCATTTATACAAGCATTGGATTGGTTGAAGCACAAGCGTTGGATGTCGCGTTTGGCCATGCTGCTCGTTTTGCTTTTGGGTTTTTCTGCCTACCAATCGGCGGGAATTATCAATGGAGCCAATCGCGTATTTCATTATCAAACAGAATATGTGCCCCAAGCGCCATTTCGCGTCGAATTAACACCGGCAGAACTGGTTGCCGATCAAGGCAAAGATTTGATTGTGAATTTCAAGGTGGAGGGTAGCATTTTGCCCGAAAACATCGAGATAATTATCGATAAACAGGTTATTCGGGCCAAAAAAATCAAACCGAATCACTTTCAGTATACATTTTCTTCTGTTCAGGCTCAATTTGATTTCGGGATTCGCGCTATGGATTTTGATTTGGGCAATTACCAAGTGAATGTGAATCATCCTCCCCAATGGCAGGCTCTTTCGGCATGGGCTGATTATCCGGATTATACGGGTAGATCTGATGGGGAATGTGCTTCTACCGAGTTGCTCGAAGTCCCTGAAGGGACCATTATTACTTATGAATTAAAAGGCAAATATGTTAATCAGTGGCTGGTGAAATCCTTCGGCGGCAGGTGGACCTCCATCGGCGGGTTGGGAGAAAAAGGAACTTCTGCCACGGTTGGAGAAACAGCGGATGCGTTGAACGCTGCCAATGAACAACAGCAGTATAAGGTCCGCGCCAATAGCAGTGGGGGTTTTGTTTTTGGAATGCGCGGTAAAAAAGGACTGTCTGTGGACACCTTCTTGAGTCGTTTGGAGGTGCAAAAGGATTTATTCCCCGACATACAATGTGAAACACAAGAGGATTCTGTGAAAATGGGTGTATGGTATTTTATGGGCTTAGCTGGCGATGATTATGCGGTTAAATCGGTCCATTTTTATCATAGGATTTTGCGTAAAAATAGTCGTTCCGGCGATACCAATTGGGTAAAGATGCCATTGTTTACCGGGAATGAATCTCAAGTTTCTGTCACCCACGCAATGGATTTGGGTTTGATGGGCATTCAGCCCGGCGATGCGATTGAATATCAATTGGCCGCCACGGATAACGATGCGTTGCATGGGGGTAAAGTGATGCGAACCCCTGTGAGGAAATTAGAAAGGCCT
>CAJBVU010000121.1 GCA_903959115.1 uncultured Bacteroidota bacterium | reverse complement strand
ATTTCTGCACGTAATTCGAAACCCCCTCGTTGATTGAAAAATACTTGGTATCTGCTGGCATCTCGATCTTCATCTCCGTTGCCAAAGAGAAAAAATAATCTACCGCATTGCGAGAATTAAAAATGATGGCCGTAAAATCCAAAAAGTTGATTTTCTGCTTGCGAATGTCGCGCGGTGCCATCGGCTCGATGTGAATAAACGACCTAAAATCGATTTTCAACTTGTACTTCTTCACGAAGTCTTCGTACACATTCTTCCCCGCCTCCGGTTGTGGCTGAGTAATCAATATGCTCTTGACTTTGAGTTCGCGTTCTGCTGAGGACATAGTTAAATTCTGGATATGCTAGCAAACAAGACCGTATACGGAAGTATTTCTAGGGTGCAAAAATACAAAAATGCAAGGAAATTCAATTGCCTATCTTGAAACAAGCCCACAAACGACAATATTGAGCGTATCACAATCCACAACACAAGCATAAACGACACCCATTCTGCCAAGGGTGCGCCATCAAACTTATACCCATTATAATACGTCACCAAAAACAAGGGGAAGAAGACCAACGCGAGCACGAAATTGACATTGTACTGCCTTTGTATCAGCCGCCTCATCATCGATTCCATGTGCACACTCGATGCGAATAAAAACTGGATTGCTTGCAACCCCATCACACCACCCAAAACAGCCAAGTAAAACAAAATAAAAACCCAAAAGTTGTTAAGCTGCAAATACCCCCCATAAATCATGTATAACATCGCACCTGCCGAAAAAACGGCTTGTGACAACACAAAAACAACCCCCGCACCCCCACCATATTGCGTCACCGACCTGTCATTCACCAATTCATTAAAATAATAACCGTTGAATATGCCCTTGATTCGCAACTCAAACTGTTTGGGATACGCCGCCCTGAAATACATAATCACCACCAACAAAATCATCCCCAAGCCGAAAAACCAAAACTTCCCCTGTCCGTGACGATAAAAAACTTGATTGTTGTAGGGATCAAAAGGGTCGCGGTAATTGTATTTCACGTTCGTACCATAATCTATCCGCGATATCTGGGTAGATACACTATCTAACTTCCCGCCCTTTAGTGAATCCAAAAAATGGACCCCATTCGTAAACTTCACCATCAACAATGAATCGGGACGCGCGCCCAATGAATCTGGCTCAAATACAAAGCCATTCACCGGCCTTTTCAATCGCTCACGCCACGCTTTCAATGCTGCTTTCCTCGCTTTTTGCAACTCCTTTTGCTTCAAGGCCTCCTCTTTTTCTTTCTCTCTTTCCGATTTCGATTTCTCTACCGCCGCAGAATTCCGCGCCGCACTTTGCGCTACTGTTTGATTTAAGGCAGATCTATTCCCCGCACCCCCTTGGCCAAGCAACGATTTACAAACGCCCATAAAAAGCACCAACAAAATCATCATCCGCCATGCGAGACAAACCTGTTGAAAGAATTTTTTTGAGCGACCCATCGAACTGCAAAAATAACAGATTCAAAGGGCATGTTCACGACCCAATTATCGAATCAAAAAAAAGACTGACCTTTGCAACCATGGCAGGCCTCTATATACATATCCCCTTTTGCAGAAAAGCCTGTCATTACTGCAATTTCCACTTCAGTACCCAACTCAAAAATATCCAACCCCTGGTTGATGCCATTTGTAAAGAAATCCACAATGAAGCACCGAAATTCAAGCATAGCCTCAGCACGCTATACTTTGGTGGCGGTAGCCCTTCAATTCTAAACCATAGTCAGCTTTCCCAAATATTCGAGGCCGTTTCAGCGCATTTTGAAATTTCGCAAATCCAAGAAATCACACTCGAAGCCAATCCGGAAGACATGATTCAAGAATCTCTGCAGCATTGGAAGTCGTTGGGCGTAAATCGATTGAGCGTAGGTATTCAGAGCCTAAACGACGATGAACTTGAGTGGATGAATCGCGCGCATACCGCAAAACAAGCCATCGAATCGCTAGAAATTGCCAGAGAAATTGGGTTTAACAATTTTAGCATCGACCTAATCTATGGTTCGGAGAAAAAATCTCTATCGCAATGGCAGCAGGAACTACAATGGGTTAATTCCATTGGGGTAAACCACCTCAGCTGCTACGCCCTCACAATCGAAGAAAATACCCCGTTTGGCAAATGGGCAAAATCAAATAAACTCAATACGCCGCCAGATGAACACGCCGAAGAACAATTTTTGTATTTATCGCAATGGGCATCACAGCACAATTGGGAACATTACGAAATCAGTAACCTAAGTAAAACAGGCCACCAAGCCATTCACAACAGCAATTATTGGGCAGGCTTACCCTATTTGGGCATTGGACCGAGCGCGCATTCCTATAACGGAAAATCAAGGCGTTGGAACCTCAGCAATAACGCAATGTATATCAGCGGAATTCAAACCGGAGACCCCACTTTTACCGAAGAAATTCTCTCCACAGTAGATATCGTAAATGAGCTTTTACTCACCCAACTCCGACTCACAAAAGGGGTCAACATTCAACAAATCAATCTTTTATACCCCGGTTTCGAAGAATTAAAACGACCTATCATCGAAAAATTAATTCGCAATTTCCAAATCGTTGAACACAACAAACATTGGTCAATCCCAAGCGCTGCAAGATTTCTAGCCGATGCCATTACGGTAGAAATGATGATCGAAGAAATCTAACTTTAATTAGAAATTAGCATTTCTGATTAAAATCATACTTTCACCCTCCTTTCTATTGTAATTTTGCAGTAACAATTTAGGTTATGATTCGCAAAACAAACAACAACATTCTGGTGCCAACCGATTTCTCGGATGTGGCAGAAAACGCATTAAGTCATGCTGTTACCGTTGCCAAAGCCTATGGCAATGAAATCACCCTCCTTTACATTTTGGAAGAAGGCATTTTGGGCGGACTTTTTTCAGGCAGTCAATCCGATGTGATGCGCGATGCGATTCAAGCCAAATTAGAAACCAAAGCCAAAGACATTGCTGCACAAAACAATGTGAAAGTGCATGCACTAATCGACAAAGGCAAAGTATACAAAACCATTGCAGGAATTGCCAACAGTGGCAACTATGATTCTATCATTATGGGTAGCAATGGCGCTAGTGGCTTGGACCAGATTGTTGGATCAAATGCCTCTAGAACCATTCAATACGCCGAAGTACCTGTGGTGGTTGTAAAGCAAAATTCCACAAAAGACAGCGGTTACAAAAAAATTGTAATGCCTATCGATTTATCCATCGAAAGCCGTCAAAAAGTAGAATGGGCCATCCACTTGGGTAAAAAATTCAATTCTGAAGTACACGTGGTTTACACCAAATCTTCAGACGAATATTTACAGAGAAAAATCGCCGCGAACATCAACTTGGTAAACCACCAATTGAACGACAGTGGTTTGAAATTCGAGGTGTTTGCGATGGAAGACGGAATGCTTGACAACTTCGCCAACGAAATTTTGAACTATAGCAACACAGTAAAAGCCGATTTGATTTTGGTAATGACACACACCGAAAAGGGCATTTCAGAATTGATTATTGGAACATTGACCCAGCAGTTGGTGAATCGCAGTGAGAGTATTCCTGTGATGTGTATCCACCCGCACGAGACAGGATTCAATTACAACTATTAATCGTTTCGAGTAT
>CAJBVU010000120.1 GCA_903959115.1 uncultured Bacteroidota bacterium | reverse complement strand
TCTGCCGAATCAAAATTTGTCAAGGATTTTGTTGCCGCTTGGCACAAAGTGATGAATTTAGACCGATTCGATATCTAAGTTTACCGAATAGTCTAAAAGGAACCGCAAATTTGAATTAAATTTGCGGTTCCTTCTTTTTATACCCATGTCAAACGACCCCCTACACGGAATCACCCTCGAGAAAATCATCATCGAGTTGCAAGAGAAATACGGATGGGAAGAATTGGCCGATCGCATTCGGATTAATTGCTTTTACGAGAACCCCAGCGTGCAATCCAGTCTCAAATTCTTGAGAAAAACGCCGTGGGCCAGAAAAAAAGTGGAGGATTTTTACATCCGTTTTAAAACCAAATAACCACAGTACACAGATGAAAATTTCAACCGTTGACCATTTCCTGACTTCAGGATGCGGTCGTTGCAAATATTTCGACACCCCGCAATGCAAGGTTCACACTTGGACAGCAGAACTCCAACTACTTAGAGGACTTGCATTGGATAGCGGCCTAAAAGAGGAAATCAAATGGGGATTCCCATGTTACAGCAACGCTGAAAAAAAGAACATCTTCATGATCGGAGCATTTAAGGAGTTTTGTTCGTTGAGCTTTTTCAAAGGGGTATTATTCAACGATGCGCATCAGTTGCTGCAAAAAGCGGGAGAAAATTCTCAAACGATGCGACTGCTTAAGTTCACCAGCACCGAGCAAGTAATTGAGCACAGCACCATCATCTCTCAGTATATCCAAGAGGCTATTGAAATTGAAAAATCAGGCGTAAAAATCCAGAAACCAGACCCATCGCAACTGGAACTTTGTGAGGAGTTAGTGTTAAAATTCGAAGAATTGCCAGAATTGAAAATCGCATTTGAGAAACTCACGCCCGGACGTCAACGAGGTTACAACCTTCATTTTTCCGATGCAAAACAATCAGCAACACGAACTGCGAGGATAGAAAAGTTTATCCCCAAAATTTTCAGCGGCAAGGGATTTCAAGATTAAGAGGATTTACTTCTGCGATTAATTCGATTTTAATTTTTGGGCGTAATGAATGACACCCATCCCTACTATCATTATCAAGGCGTTGCCTATCAAACTCTCGTATCCTATCACGTAATCACCAAACCAGGGCTTTCCTGCTGGATTTACATTGTACCACAATTTCTCAACTGCGTTAAATCGATCCAAATCTCTTCCCGAAGACCATACCCCAGAAGCATCGCTCAATTTTAGTAAATACGTAATAATTGGAGAGATCAAACTCCAAATCACAACCCAAGCCCCACGAGGATTCCAGCGGGTAAATATTCCCACCACAAACAATCCCAACAGCGGACCATAAGTATATGTCGCTACCATCAAAACCGTATCGATCAAAGAACTTTCATTCAGCCAATAAAACAGCAGAATACAAAAGAACAGCGCAACAGCAAAACCCAAGTGCAACCGCTGCCTTATCTTACGCTTGTCATTATCCGAATGCGTATCATCAGCATCGCCCAACCCTAAAAAGTCGTGATAAACGCTGGTTGTCAACGTAGTTAAAACACTATCCGCACTGCTAAACGTAGCCGCACTCAACCCCAACATAAAGGCAAATGGCACCAACCACGGCTCACCAAACAAATTCAGATGTCCGTTCAACGCCAACATAGGAAAAATCCCATCGGTGGAAGGCTTTCCATTCAATGTCGGTATGGCGATTTGATACTTCTCCAAATAGGCGTGTAACATCACCCCCAAACTCAAGAAAAATACATTCACAACCATCACAACCAATCCTGTGGTCACCATGTTTTTCTGGGCATCCCCAAGCGACTTACAGCTCAGATTCTTTTGCATCAT
>CAJBVU010000119.1 GCA_903959115.1 uncultured Bacteroidota bacterium | reverse complement strand
GTAAAAAAACAAGTCATTAAATTGGAAGAGGCCTTTAGCCAAGATATTGGAAACCTATATGGGGATTACTATTTAAATCCAATTAAGAATTTCTCAGGAACAAAAAAGATTTTTATCCTAGAAAAAGATAGTTCAAATGCAATCAACCGAATTACTTCAGAAAATAAGGTTTACAAAATATGGAAATTAGCATACAACAATCCTAAATGTTTTACACGAACTCAAGAAATACAGATTGGTGAACTACGTAAGGTAAGTGCCTCAAACTTTGTTTCACAATCTTTAGAGAATATCTACAGTAATGAAGGCGAATGTAAGAAATTAATGGCCTCTTGGTTACTGCTGAACGAAAATGGATATGATTCAAGAGAAAGAAAGTGTTTCATAAGGTCCGCCAATATATTAATAAACAATTATTCCTACAAGAGTATTTATAAGTATTAAGCATCAGCCCAAAATTACAATTTCAAAGAAAACGCTTTATGAGCCTAACCACATACCAAACTATTGGGACGAGAATTATTGAATAGATAAGAAGAAACTGCCAGTAATAAATAGTGAACGGTATCGAATCGTAAAAATCCGCTTTGAACCAAAAGTTGTTATACATCCATCGTGGTTGATAAACCTGCCCTGATAAAAACACCAGGGTATAAAAGACGATTTCCTTCTTGGTGAATTTGGGTAACTTCCTCATCCCCTTAAGTTACTCCTGCCTGGTTTAGAACTGTCACTTATATAACAGAAAATTTTGTGTCGACTATACATATATAAAGCGAGCGTAAATTTAATAACCCGGGGTCAAACCTCTGTTCAGGTATAACTTCTAACCCTATGCTTGCTGTGTGGAGAATCTTGCCGTGAATGCCATTTTGCTAGGTGCATTGCTTTTTGGATTGTCAATCGTGATGCTCTTCATTGAAGAGAAGTTACCTTTTTTTAAAGGTAAAAGGCTTTTTGGAGGAGTGAAGTATTTTCTTCTAGTTGTGATGTTACTTTGTGTGCCGGTAGCGATTATTTCCACACTTGTGGAAGCGGCTAATCAACCCTCGGCGTATGAAGTCTGTATGGGTGGCGCGGGTGCGCAAATTGATGACAAAGCAATTGCCTGGATGGAAGATTATTGCTACACAAATAGATAAGGCTCAAAGTTTCGCCCTTAGTAATCCCATTTAAAGGTAGGTAAACCCACGAGTTGGGACTAGTTCTTGGCTCCCAGGTCATCTTGTATGGGTAGAAGATAGATATGGCTTCAACTCGAAGTGAACTTACTTCTGTTTACTTCTAGTAAATGTCTGATAACTATGGCATTTTATCCTTATGAATCTTTCTCCTTGTCAAAGTTGCAATACTGATTATCGAAGAGACAAACTTAAGCAATGCCCATCTTGTGGCGCCGTTAATGATTCCATCGGCCTCAAGCCTTCATCAGAAACCAGCAGTTCTCAGCCAATAGTGAACAAGAGTTTTTCCTCTGAAACCTCAGTAGAAGCCTCAGATATTGAGAGACTAATAGAAGCGCAAGATAGAACCACCCACGCTGTGCGCGCCTTTGTTCGTTTCCTGTTTATTCAGTTGAGTGGACTTACGGCTGCTTACGTAGTCTGGAACTGGAGTATGTCTTTCGTTGACCAGCAAAAGTGCTATTCAAATGGAACCAATTGTGGAGGCAATACTTTTCTTCAAATTTTTGCCATCTTAATCTGGATTGTAAGTGTTTTCTTAAGCAGCAGGGCAGGATGGAGCGAACTTAAAAAATCTGAGGTTTAATACTGAGACAGATTGATTTAGGAAATATATTTATAGCGGGTGTATATAACTTGCGAGCGCAAATATTAACAAGGTGGGGTTGGTTATTTAACTGACGCGCAAAATCCATCTAAAAGACCTCTAGAATCTACCCAAGATTGCTTCACTGGTTCAGCAAGATTGCTGAGGTTGTCTTTAGTTGCCATAAGAACACCCGCTGCTCTAGCAATTTCAATATAGGCGGGGTCTGAAATTGCTAATTTGGAAAAAAACGTTGCATACTCAAATGTTGGTTTTAAGTAATTTAAGTTGTATGCCTTACACCCTTTTATAATTAAATTTTGTGCTTCGTCTTTCGTATTATTCGAGGAACCACAACCAGTGACCAGAAGTGATATTGAAATTGCAAGGAACAAGACCTTTTTCATCTTCCAAGGCTATCTCTTGTCCGTTCCCTGTCCGTTTAGCAACCTAGAAACCCTGCTTGCTAGTCGTAACTAGAGTAAGTCCGTTGAGCGTATTCACGCATAGGAAGTAAACACCTGTAAGCCCAACCCACCGCCCAGTGATTTCTCTTAATCACCGGGTCGGGGGTTCGAGTCCCTCACAACCCACTTACAAAATGAAAAGG
>CAJBVU010000118.1 GCA_903959115.1 uncultured Bacteroidota bacterium | reverse complement strand
GGGATATTCAGAAGAGGAGATTATAGGAAAAACGCCCTATGATTTTATGCCGGAGGATGAAAGAGAAAACATAAGAATTCAATTTAAAACAATTGTAGAAAACAAAGCGCCTATCAAAGATCTTGAAAACTGGAACCTTCATAAAGATGGGCATCGTGTTTGTTTATTAACCAATGGGTTTCCCTTTTTTGATGAAGCACTACGTCGTGAACAATTGATGGGGAATGCCGATAGTAACTTGTCCTTCATGATTCGCCCTGTACATCCCAGGCTGGGATTAGGCATCAAAAAGACGTTTGAGTATGATTCTGCAAGGTTTCCCAGCGATTCTTTTCATTACGAGAAGAAATATTACTTATCGGATGCCAAAGCCGGTTATGTTTTGCGAATATTGCCACTTTTACTAAAAACAAGATACAATCAACACCATCCCTATGGTTGGAATGATGGATCCATGATTCCGTCTAAGGGTTTACAGTGGCAACTATCTGGAGGTTTTTACGGCCGTTACAAGTTCATAGAGGTGCAATTTCGGCCAGAATATGTACAAGCCCAAAATTTACCTTTCCAAAATCCACCGGAAAGACCTCGTAGTATTGACAATCCAGAACGTATGGGCCAGGATCCCTACAAATCGAGTTTTTCTGGTCAGAGTTATATCAAAGTCCATTTAGGTCCCTTGTCGGTGGGCTATAGTTCAGAAAATTTGTCTTGGGCGGGTGGCTACTATAACAACATCATCTTGAGTAATAACGCACCGGGTTTTGGACATTATTCTTTGCAGACAAATCGTCCAATCACGACCAAATATGGTAGAATTGAGGGACATATTATTGCGGGTCAATTAAAACATTCTGGATTCAAATACCCGATTACCACAACATGGGGAACTTGGCCGCCACAAGCCGGTGATGTAGTTCCAGACCCCACTGCCCCCGAATATCATTCGTATTTTACCGGAATGAATTTTGTATTTCAGCCCAAATGGTTGCCTGGATTATTTTTAGGAGCAATGAGGATCTCTCAAGTTTCAGGTGAGCCACAGAGTGAGCGGGATTATATAACCGCATCCATTTTAGGTAGAGAAATTGGAAATGGAGGTACTTCGGTCTTGTTGCCTCGAAATCAGGTGGTTGGTGTGAGTGCTCGTTATTTGCTGAAAGAAGCGCATGCTGAATTGTATGCTGAAATTGGCAGAGAAGATTGGTGGGGCGATGTTGAGGATTTGATAACAAGACCTTTCTATTCAACCGTTTGGATGATGGGGGTAAAAAAACTTCAATGGGTAGCCAAGGATAAATCCTGGTTAGAGTTCTTATTCGAGGGCACACATATCAAAGGCAGTTTGGATAATTTTATTCAACCTGATATTACCAATTATCATAGTTTCTATATGCATGGTAACGGTGTGGGTTGGACAAATCAAGGGCAAATTATGGGTGCTGGAATTGGTACTGGTAGCAATATGTTTACGTTTGGGGTGAGTAAGATCAAAGAAATGAAACAAACAGGCTTGTATTTTGAGCACGTTTTGCACGATGATGACTTATTCCTTGGCCGCATGCCTCATTTGAGTTATGGCGCGTCTAATCCCTTAATGAAAGACTATTCCAAGCGTTGGGTAGACTGGGGTCTAAAGCTTCATCATCACCAACCTTATTATAAGCAAAATCTAACCGTGGGCTTTACGCTGCATCTAATGAGAACATATAACTTCAACTGGGTATACGACCCAGATGGGGTGGCGGGCACTTTTCGGTTTCCCGGGATAAATGTTTGGTCAATCAATACAGAAATTAGCGCAGTATACTTGTTTTAATGCCTTACTTATTGGTTTGTCCTTCCAAACAATAGAGTTCTAGTTGTTTGGCTATCGTGTTCCAATTAAATCGGGTTCTGATTTTTTCCCCTGCTTCCGCCGCCAAGTCTTTGTGCTTTTGAGTTTCTGATAGTATTTGGTGTATTCGAATGATGAAATTGGATGTATCATGTTCGCACCAAATTCCTTCACCGTGGGTGAGTCCGATGCCGTGAAACCCAATGGGGGTGCAAATTACGGGGATGTTCATACTCAGGGCTTCAAGCACTTTGTTCTGAGTGCCGGCACCAAATCGTAGGGGCGCAACCACCAGTGTTGCGGAAGCATAGGCATCGGCCAGGTTGGGTATAAAGCCTGTAACTGAGATTCCATGCCTATTCGCCAGTGCCAGTACTTGGGGGACGGGTTTCTGTCCCGCAATCTCAAATACCACTTCCGGAAATTTGGCTTGGATACTGGGGAAAATCGCATCGGCAAAATATTGCACCGCATCCACGTTGGGGGCATAGATCATGTTGCCAGTAAACAGCAGTTTTATGGGTCCATGGTTTTCAGTGGAACGCGGCGCAAAGGTTTGCACGTCCACCCCGTTTTCTAGTATGCCAACCTTGATTGTAGGATGCAACTGTTGTAGATGTTTTCCATCTTCTGCACTGCAGCAAAGCACTTTGGGGAATAGGGGCAATATACGGTGTTCGTATTTTGTTAATCGCTTCGTTTCAAAGGAAAATGCAAGTTTTAAGAGTGGCGAGGTAACATGATTGGCTCGGCGTTGATAGTAGAGTGAGATGGCGTCGGGTAAATCAAGCAAAGCCAAGGGCCTGTATTCTGATGGAATTTGCTG
>CAJBVU010000117.1 GCA_903959115.1 uncultured Bacteroidota bacterium | reverse complement strand
GCCGCTTTTCTTTTGGTCTTGTATCCAGATAAGCCTGAGGCTTTTCTCTTGGGCTTTACCAATTGATAAATGCCGATGCCGAGTAAACTACCGCCAATAAGCGCTTGTACTGGATTGGTTTTGATGAAATTCAATAGGCCGCTGCCACCCGAACTTCCGGTCGTTGATGTGCTTTGGCTTGTTGTTGTAGGTTCAATGTTGGTTGTCATATCCGTTGTTGTTGATTCGCTGGCTTGAATATCAGCTACTGCTGCTGCCGCAGATGGGTCAGCACTTACTTCGCTGGTCAATGAATTGATATCTATTGCCTCATTGGCGCCAATCAATCCAGCATCTTTTAATATTTTTATGGTTGCAATAATCACAGGCGCTGCCGCAGCAATGACCGTGGCCGACGCTGGATCACCCAACTGACCAAGCATTTGATCCTGCACAACTCCGCTAAGATTACCAGCCTTGCCCGTCAAAATGGCATTTTGTAACGCCGATCGACTGCCTTGTAACTTATCCGCGAACAGGCTCTCAACTTGGGTCAATGCATTTTTGCTTTTTTGCCAGGTTGCAGCGTTCACCCCTTTGGCCGCCGCTTGTTGCTGGCTTCCATAAGCCCATTTGAGCTTGGAGGCCATTTTACCTAGGTTGAGCTTCATGGCAAGTAAAAAACCACCGCGCGCTGCAATGCTTAAGGGATTGTACTTCACAACCGCCTTTACAGCCACTTTTGCCGCTGGACCCACCTTTTGACCCACCGTATTCACCGTGTTCTTGACGTTGGTAAAATATCCTTTTACCGTTACTCCACTCAAGGCCAATTCGTCGTTGTCTAAAGCAACACCGCCGATGGAACTGACTCCATTGCTCATATTCAGCTGCGCTTCATTCTTTGAAAGTACTTCTAGGGCTTCATTGCGTTTATCCGTATACCAATATTGAATTGCATAGTCAAGCATCTTTATCAATGCCTTTGGGTCGTCGACCGTTGATACCAGCCCCGGGGTTTGTGCCACCGCATTGCGCGTAGCCACCAAGTTTTGATACAGTTTATCTAGGTCTGACTGATCCGTTGTTGCGCCCAAGCCTGAAAGTGATGTCGCCATCACAGCATCATAGTGGTCATTGCCTGAAACGCCACTTAGTACAGCTACATTTATGCCTTTTAGATTCATATCGTAATCCATTTTATCGGTGTATTTTTTTTCATAATTGAATTCAGAAACCACAGCATCAATCACGCAGTACTTATTGGCTCCAGTGGTGGGTACAATCACATACACGTGCTGCCAAGAATCCTGGCTGTACTTGGTGATTCTGAATTTGTGAGGGATTTTTAAATTGGTAAGGATGCTGGAGGCAAAAATGCTCATGCAGTCACAGTCAACGCCCGTTGCACGCTCAGCCCAAGACCTGGCAGGTCTTCTGAGTTGCTCTAAGCCACGTTTATCCAACTTGTATTGGACATAACCGTATATAAACTCCCAAATGGCCTTGCAGGTCTGATGGGTGGAAGGCCGCCTGAGCAATGGAGCGATTCGTTTGGTGTCGTCAAGGTATTTCCAAACGACTTTCTCCATTAACTCAACAGTATCCGTTACCTCTCCATCGTCAATGATGACGCGGTCACGCTCATCAGGTGGTGGGAAATACGGATTATAGCGGCTTCCATCCTTGATGGCACGATAACCACTTGTAACAGTTTTGGTTGGTATATGTGCAAGTGCCCTCATTAGATGATTTTGGTAGGTTCAGAATTGAAAAAAAAGCCATTTACATAGGTTGAAAATGACATATCAATCGGAATTCCGATTTTCTCAGCCACAGCTTTCATGTTTTTGGATCTAAAGGCCTTGATAATGGCTGGAATTTTTGAAACGATGTTGACCACAATACCGGCCAAGCTCATCCATCCAATTCTTAACTCGATGGTATCAATGTTAGTAATGCCCAAAGGCTTGATGACTATCAGCTTGTTCTCAGCATTGGATTGGGATAGCAAAACGCCCTTGCTTTTTAAGCTCACCACCGGTTTGGTGATCCTTACAGAATTTATGGTTTGATTGTTGACTTGTACTTCTGTTCTTATAAAAAGTCCCCCAAGGTTGACATCGTGAATGCGAGGATCAACCAATGTGATATTGGTTTTATCGCTTATGTTTTGCACCTGCAGAAACCGCACAATGCCGTAAGCGGCCGCCGCACCCAACGTTATGCCAACCCATTTATTCATTGTCGTTGGATGGATTTTCTTCGAAGAATTGATTTAGCTTCTTGGAAGCAGCGTCCAAGATGCGTTTAACCACGTAGCCAGCAGCAGCCGAAGCCGCAGCGTAAATAATAACTGTAGATAGTCCTGGTAGCGTAATAGCCAATAATAGCGGCTTCGCCGAAATGGCCTTACCCACACCACCGACAACGCCAGAGGCGGTAGTAAATAATGCTGTATGTGTTGGTTCTGACATGAAGTCTTGCATCGATTAGGATACAAACTTCTAAATTGAATTTTTGGGGAAAGGCCGAATGAGGGTGTGTAATTCCCTGTAATGGTGTGTGTTGAAATATGAAGGTAAATTGTTATTTTTGATAACAATGAATATTGAAAATCATGCTTAATTCACTCAACTAAAACCTAATATATCAATAAGTAACCACATAAACAATATTTAAGCGAGACAATCGTTATTCAAAAGACAAAATAACTTATCATGAAAAAATCACTTTCAATCACAACTGTTGCTGTCCTACTGACATTGTTTTCTTGCAAAAGGGAAACAAACAAGACAATGACAGTCGTAAGAGACTGTACCGGCACATATCTGCGAATGGATGGAAAAGACTTTCAAGTTTGTAATGTCGGAAAACTATCTTTATTCTCAACCGGGACTACTGTTAACGCGACCTTTAGAAAAATAGATAACTGCAAGCGTTTAGAGGATAAGGTTGTCTGTACGATGCTGCATCCAAATGAGGGCTTGATTGAAATCGTCAAGTTAAAATAATCGGCACCTGAAAACTCTTTTGTAAACCAAAACGATGTCACATGAAAAAGTTCGCAAGTATCTTGTTTTTATT
>CAJBVU010000116.1 GCA_903959115.1 uncultured Bacteroidota bacterium | reverse complement strand
CACTTCCCTTTCCACATTTTGGACATTTACATGCCAAAAAAGGAACTAATCCAGGTCGTTTAGCGGACATTTTTTTGCTTTCTTTTATACTGATAAAAGAAAACACCTGCCGTCCCTACCAAAATATAGGGCGTTGCCAATAGCATTAAAATGCCCTTGTTGATTCCATTGCCAACAATTGGCTTGTTATTAGAATGCTCCCTGTTCATTGTTAAAGCAGCCTTACACATCGGACATTGTGCGTAAACTGTAATTCCAGAAAATAATATCAGAGCGAATGTCGCTAACCCACGTTTCATATCAAAAGGGATAATATTTAAACGAATAATACGGTGCAATCATAAAGTAAACAATCACGCCTGTCACTGAAACATATAACCAAATGGGGAATGTTACTTTCGCCCACTTCTTGTGCTTTACGAAATTTCCCGATGTGCTGTAGTACATCGTATATAGAACCATCGGCAAAACTGCAGCGGCCAAAATGATATGAGTCGCCAAAATGATATAATAAGCGTATTTCACTGTACCCTCACCACCAAAAACAGTATGCTCAGTGCAAGTGTGGTATGTAACATAGCTTAACAAGAAAACCGTAGATAAAATAAAGGCCGTTAACATATAAGCCTGGTGTACACCTTTTTTACCTGATTTGATAGCTATCAAACCCAAAACCAAGGCAATGGACACCAATGTATTTAATGTAGCATTCACAAATGGCAACACTTTGGCAAATTCAGCCGTTGGGCGCATCTCTGCCGGCAAATACTGCAACAAAGTAACCAATCCCATCACAGCAATTGTGATGACCACTACCAAGCGGAAAAATCCCTTATCACTTATCCAAGTCGTTTTTTCTGTATTCATATAGCAAATTATTTATATCATCTTGTATTCTTTTTACTCTCTGCAACTTCTGCGTATAGTTCTTTCCCGATGTTTCCAAAATCGAGCGAATATGTCTAGCCTTGTCGATGATCACAACCCGATCGTCGTGAATAAAATCCTGACCTCTCTGCTCCGAAGCCAACAACAAATCATTCATCACCCAATCATAAATCTCACGCTTACTTCCAGTGGCAAATGTTCTCTTGTACAGATCTGCGCGATATGCATCGGCGTATTTAGCCAAAACGGGAACCGAATCATGTTCGGGATCTATGGTAACCGTTAAAAAACGCACGTTAGGAAATGGCCTAAATTCTTCCGCCATGACTTGTACTTGCTTATTCATGGCCGGACAAACTTCAGCGCAAGAAGCAAAAAAGATGTTGGCAACGATGATACAAGAATCAAAATCATCCAAACTAATGGGCTGACCATGTTGATTAATTAGCTGTATGTCGCTTACTGTATGATATTCCTTCTTACCATCCGCTGCAACAACGGTTTCACCCAGATAAGGCAATTCTTGATGAACCCACTTTGCGCGGGCCAACATCAAGATACCAACGATGGGTAAAATGACAATGGCCGCGATCGCGGCCATTTTAAATTTGTTGCCAATATTGCTCATGGATTACATCGACTTCATCACTTCCAATGCAGAACCCTCGTAAAGAAGTCCGATGATTAATCCGCAAATGAAAATGGTGGGTACCAAAATAATTAAGGCTAAAGTCATTTTTTCATGCTTCAAGTGCATGAATGCACCCACAATGAAATACGCTTTAACCAATCCAAAAAAGATAAAAATAAAGTTTCTGAAGCCACTTGCTGGCATCACAAAATAAATCATAAAATCAAAAAGGGTAATCCCCAACAACAGCCAAAATGTCTTCCAAAGTTCCTTCGTACCATGACTCTCGGTATGAGGGATGTAATTGATTGCGTCGTACTCTCCAGGTTTATTATAGAATTCCATACTGATACTATTTAACAATTAGATGAGGTAGAAGAAGGTAAATACGAATACCCAAACAAGATCCACGAAGTGCCAATACAAACCGGCCTTCTCAATCATTTCATAATGACCACGACGTTCAAATACGCCGCGAACTGTCATGATATAAACCACCACGTTGATTACCACACCACTAAACACGTGGAAACCGTGGAAACCCGTTACAATAAAGAACAACGCCGCAAATGGCACAGGTCCAAAAGTTCTGTCGCCGTCTAACCACTCAAAATGACTTCCAAAACCCACACTGTGTAAGTGGTCATATCCTTGCTTCGTAATTCCAAATGTATTACCATCCAAACGAGCGCCTTCACCAATGAAAGTATACCACTCCCAAGCCTGACAGCCCAAGAATGCCAATCCACCAAAAATGGTATAAATCATGAATTTTGAAACTTCCTTCTTGCTGTTACGGTGACCCGCTTCAACCGCCAATACCATCGTTACTGAACTCAAAATCAAAATGAACGTCATTACACTCACAAACAACAATGGCAAGTGAAAGCCATGCATTCCTGGGAAGTGATTAAAGATCGATGCTGGATCAGGCCATTTTGTGGTAATTGGAGTAACTACGTTCGAAAAACGCTGCGTACCATATTGTACCAATAGTGATGAAAACGTGAACGCATCCGATAAAAGGAAGATCCACATCATCAATTTTCCATAACTCACATTGAAAGGAGAACGACCTCCAGACCAAGTGGGTTGGTTTTCAAAAGATGCTTCTGTTGTTGTATGATTTGCCATTGGGAAAAATTACCTTGCGAAATAAAGAAATAAATACAATATAAACCACAGAAATCCCACAAAATGCCAATAAGTACTCGTAATTGACATAAAGGTGATTTGTTTTTTGTGAATTTCCAATTTGATTGATTTGAAAAGGGCGACCAAAAGCAAGATTACTCCAGCCAAAATGTGAACGAAATGTAACACTGTAATTACCCAAACATAACTCGCTGAAATGTCCTCGGGTCTGCGATTAACAAATGTTAAATCCATGTTAACCAATTGCTTCCATCCTAAGTATTGAGATAAAGTAAATAAGGCCGACAAGAACAAGGTTAATACAATCATCCATTTGTTCTTACTCAACTCATCCTGTTTAGCGGCGTTGGTTGCCAATTGAATCGTAATCGAACAAGCTACTGCAATGATTAGAGAATAAAAAAAGTAAATGGGCAAATCAAACGATGTCCACATCTTTTTTGCCTCACCGTCCGGCATATGCACCACAAAAGCGCTCACAAATGCAGCAAATAACATCGCACTTGCCAACATAAACAACCACAAAGTGAACTTCGCTGGTGGAATCAAAGGTGTTGGATCCTTGACTTTCTTATTCATGTTATTATCCATATTAAAAAATGATATATCCTAAAAAAACCAATGGGGTGTATACCAATGTTGCATACAACAATTTTCTCGCATCAGGAATCTCTAAACTCCGAAATAAGGCGACTGATTTCATCAATAACCAAATCGACATGGGAAGAATCAAAATCAACGATTTAGGTCCCGCCATGCCATAATAAATAGGCGTCATACTGATGATAATCAACAAAACAGTGTAGGTAAGTATCTGATATCCACTCTTTTTATCACGTCCACCAGACGAAGGCAACAACCAATAACCCGCCTTCTGATAATCGTCGTGCAGCAACCAAGCAATCGACCAAAAATGCGGAAATTGCCAAAAAAACTGCACCAAAAACAACATCATGCCAGGCTCATCGATTCTACCCACTACCGCCGTATAACCAATCAAAGGTGGTAATGCGCCTGGAATTGCTCCAATCATCACCGACATATTGGTGGTCTGTTTCATGGGCGTATACACGAAGACGTAAATCGCCAATGACAAGCCCGATAGAAATACAGCCACAAAAGGTGTTGTGAACGATAAGATAAGAATACCCAGAATTCCAGTGATCCAACAAAAGGTAATTGCCTGAGACAATGAGATTCGTTCTTCTACGATGGGCCTCTGCGCAGTGCGCGTCATCTTGCCATCATTTTCTTTTTCGATGATCTGATTGAGACCATTTGATGCAAAAACCACCAACATACCACCAATCAACACCCCCGAAAATGTTACCCAATCAAACAAACTCCTCCAGTCACCGTCTGCATTCAATTTACAACCCAAAATATAACCAAATACCGAGGTTGCCGCAACACTCGCCGTAAGACGGAATTTAATGAGCTGTGCAAAGGCTTTTACGGTAGGATTCATGAATGAGTTGACTTATTTGAAAGGGTTGATAAATACACTGCAAAAATATAGCTAATTAGGGCGCTACCCACCACAACGTGAGAAACTTGTGCCCAAGATGGTATCACAAACCAGATATGAATAACCCCCAACGCAATCTGGACTATGCAGATCATGCAAATCACCCACAACGGTCTGCTTAATTTTGATTTAAATCCCCCTTCTGATGCGATTTTTGGTTCCTTTCCAATCAGCCATAACATCCAACCCAAAATTACAAATGGCACATAGCGATGCAATGAGAATAGCCAATCCATCGAAAAAACATCCAACATACCATATCCCAAAAACGCCGTTTCATCCGCGTCTACATACAATGTTCCAGCCAAACGCATCTGATCCACTTGCTCTCGCGTCCACGCACCCAATATCAAAACCACAAACACCACCGCCCAAACCGCAAACCATTTCCGGGACGATAAAATTTCCGTGTGCTGAAAAGAAAACGATTGCGCCCGATGCATAGAAACCATGTAAGCAAAAAGACACATGAAGCTCAACAAAAAATGCAATGTCACAACACCCGGCAACAGATTTGTCGCCACAACCAAACTACCCAACCAACCGTTCAATAACAAAAAGAGTAGGCCTAACAACCCCCATCGCTTTCCCTGAATGATTTTGCGATAGCGGAGCATCATTCCAAAATAGATCAACGCAAAAAAACCACTTAAAACGCCAAACAAACGATTGATGTACTCAATCCATGCTTTTACCGGATGGAACTCCTCTGGGGCCTTTACGGATGGGTCTGTAAGCAAACGATTGGCTGCACCCTGAAAACCCATTCCATTTAACACCTTGGCAAATCGCTCAACCTTCTGTAGGCGCTTTTTTAAATATATCTCTTGGTAATTGACAGGCAGATCACAATCACATGTGGGTGGGGCCCATAAACCAAAACATTTGGGCCAATCCGGACATCCCATACCACTACCGGTGGCTCTTACCAGTCCTCCCAAAAAGAACAATAAAAAAACAGACGAACAGGTATATAAACCTATCCGTCTGTATAATTTTAATATAATATCGTTGCTGCGTTGCATTAACGGCTCAAACCGAATACACGCTTGATTGCTGCAAAGAATACGCTGTTTTCCGCTGGAACTTCTTCTGCTTTCGGAGCCTCTGTTACTACCGCAGGTTCAAAAACCTCTGGTGCAGTTTCATCGGGCTCGTTCTGTGGGAAGTAATCCAATTCACGGTCAGGACGACTGTATTCGTGAGGACCACGATAAACAGTTGGCAATTCACCAGGCCAGTTTCCGTGCAAACGCACATCCATTGGTGATGTCCATTCCAAAGTATTCGACAACCATGGATTTTGATCGGCTTTTTTACCTCTAAAGATGCTTACGAAGAAGTTGTAAAGGAACAACAACTGAGCAAAACCACCCACAATCGCTGAAACTGTAATCAATTTATTTACATCAGCCCAAACGCTGAAATCTTCCATCAAAGTGAATTGGTAGTAACGACGTGGAACGCCTGCCAATCCCATAAAGTGCATTGGGAAGAACACCAAGTAAGCTGAGATGAATGTTAACCAGAAGTGGAAATAACCCAATGTGTTATTCATCATTCTACCGTACATACGAGGGAACCAATGGTAAATACCCGCGAACATTCCAAAAATTGCAGCACTACCCATTACCAAGTGGAAGTGAGCGACTACAAAATAGGAATCGTGCAATTGGATATCCATTGCCGCATTACCCAAATAGATACCTGTTAATCCACCAGAGATGAAGAAACTCACCAATCCAATAGAGAACAACATCGCTGGAGTAAAGCGCAAGTTACCACGCCATAAAGTAGTTAAGTAGTTAAACGCCTTCACCGCCGATGGCACCGCAATAATCAATGTCAAAATCATAAATACAGAACCCAAGAAAGGATTCATACCTGTGATAAACATGTGGTGTCCCCATACGATGAAAGAAAGGATACTAATACCCATCAAAGAGATAATCATCGCAGTGTAACCAAAGATTGGCTTGCGTGCATTGGTAGAAATTACCTCTGATGTGATACCCAAAGCAGGCATCAAAATGATATATACCTCAGGGTGACCTAAGAACCAAAATAAGTGTTGGTACAATACTGGGCTACCACCTACGTTTTCAAGTGCGCCAATACCCTCCAAATAAATATCGCTCAAATAGAACGATGTACCGAAACTACGGTCGAAAATCAAGAACAAAGATGCGCCCAACAATACCGGGAACGACAACAATCCCAAAACGGCAGTGAACAAGAAAGCCCAAATGGTTAATGGCATACGATTCATGCTCATTCCCTTTGTACGTTGGTTCAATACAGTCGCGATATAGTTCATACCACCCAAAAGTGCAGAAATAATAAATAATGCAATCGCTACCAACCACAATGTCATACCCAATCCTGAACCAGGCATAGCCTTTTCCAAAGCACTCAAAGGAGGGTAAACCGTCCATCCAGCTGACGCAGGACCTGTTTCAACGCCTACAGAGACCAACAAGACAACGCTCGACAAGAAGAAGAACCAGTAGCTCAACATGTTCATGAACGGCGATGCCATATCTCTCGCACCAATCTGCAATGGAATCAATAGGTTACTAAATGTACCACTCAGACCGGCTGTCAATACATAAAATACCATAATTGTTCCGTGACTGGTAACCAATCCCATGTAAAAGTTAGGATCCAATTTTCCATCAACGGCCCATTTGCCTAATAACATTTCCAATATACCGAATTGCTCATCGGGCCAAGCCAATTGCAAACGGAATAACAACGACATACCCATTCCAATAACCCCCATAATAATTCCTGTAATCAAGAATTGCTTGGAGATCATCTTGTGATCCATCGAGAATACGTACTTGCTAATAAACGATTCCTGGTGATGGTGATCGTGACCGTGGTGATCTGCTGCGTGTGATGCTGAAGTGCTCATATGAATATGATTGATTCTTTTTTTATTGATAAATTAGTTAACGGCAACGGCGGGTAAAACAGCAGTTGAATCAGATGCAGGAGTAGCTGGAGCCGCCTCAACCGGAGGAGCCACTACCTTGGCCTGCGCAGCCAACCATGTTTGATATTCTGCTTCTGAACCCACAACCGTGATTTTGATTTTCATGTTGTAGTGGGCCGCACCGCAAATTTTATTGCAATACAAATAATAATCGAATTTGTCGTTTCCTTTCGCCTTGCGCGCTTCCACAGTTGTTTTGATTGGCGTGAATGGGAACACTGTACTCATTCCAGGTACACAGTTCATCTGCGCACGGAACTCAGGCATATACGCTGAGTGAATTACATCACGAGCACGGAAACGGAACATATATGGCTTATTCTTTATCAATACGATTTCCGTAGTTACACGATCATCATAAGCCGCCTTATTGAAAATCTCTTGCTTGCTCTTGAACAAGTCTACACGCTTGATGTTTGTTTCTTTGCGTTTCTTTTCCTTCTCCATCTGGCGAACATATGCGCCACTTTCCGCATCCAACACTTTTTCTCTCAATGCCTTATACTCAGAAACGTAAGTATTACTCAAACCGGTAGATTCCATTTTGTTCAAAGCAGCTCTCCAAACAACAGTTGAGTCATTGGCTGATGCCAACTTTGCTTTGATTTCGTCGATTTCCGTTTGCAACGTAGCCTTCAATTTGTCAGCCTCATCTTCCACTGCCAATCCCAAAGGATTAGTACCTGAAATCATTACAAAACTATTCTCACCCAATTTCTTGTCCTCTCCAGCATAACGAGCCTTCCATCCAAACTGATAAGCAAAAATTTCTACTTCCTCCGCTTTGTCGTTTGGCGTCTGAGTGATTTTCGTCCATACATTAAATCCACGCAACACCAAAAATGTCAACACAATTGCAGGAACGATAGTCCAAACAATCTCCAATTTATTATTGTGAAAGAAATAATCCGCCTTACGATCTTCACGATAGTAATAACGAATCATGAAATAGAACAACAAAAACTCTGTTAGGATAAAGACAACGAATGTAAATCCGAATGTCCACATGAACATTGAATCCAATTCAGCACCATGTTCTGATGCCGAATTCGACAGCAACAAGAATTTTCCATGATACTTCATTTCGTACCAAACACCAACAAATCCTAAGATCAAAACCACTATACCCACAATGGCATTTATCTTGTGAGGATTCACAATCTTTTTGCCTGTGATTTTTTCTGCCAAACCGCCAATATCGAAAGCGCGAGCAATCACCAAAGTGATTAACAAAATCAACGCGCAAATCAAAATATTCATCCAATTCCAGCTGCTAGGATCAAATTCCTGGGGAGGTTGAATGACATCGCTTGCTGCTTGCGCAAAAGACATTACCGTGGCCATGCAAGCCATCAACAATGATAACAACTTCTTATTCAATAAGTTGAATGATTTTTTAGGTAGTGTGAGCATCATTTCTTGAGCCTTTTTAAGGATTTTCAATGCGCGAATTTAGAGTTTTTACTAAGGTTTTACAAAGTGAAAGTCGTTATTTTAATGACAATCTTACATTTTCAAGAAAGGCAGCCT
>CAJBVU010000115.1 GCA_903959115.1 uncultured Bacteroidota bacterium | reverse complement strand
CCTGCCAATGCATGAATCGTAAACAAATGCGCCTTCACCTCTTGCTTCAGTTCCCCATCCTCCCCCATCCACATCAACAGCGCATCCCTACCCCCACTCACTATATCACCTTGGGAATCCTCGGCCAAACAAAAGACCGAAGGACTATTCGCCTCCCAACGCTTCAAAATATCACCCTGGGCATCCAAACGCCAAATCAAACCATCGCTACCACCTATCAAACCCCTCTCGCCCAAACAACAACGCAGACTTTTCTTTCCCAATAATCTTAGATCTAGCAACTGCAACTCATCGTCCAAAAAAACCACTTCGCCGCTACCCAAACCCACCGCAATCCGGCCGTCCATCCATCGCGAGATAAAAAACACCGAACTCGTGCCCAATTTAATCATCCGAGGCGCTTCACCCGACACCAACTTAAAAACCAAACCGCCTTGCGTTCCGGCCCAAATCACACCCTCCAACCCCTCCATCAAACAAAAAACCGGCTCCGGCAATTGCGCGAACAACACCCCTGCCACACTTGGTGCTGGATTCATTTGCACCGGCCCGTTCTCATCCAAGAATCCCGAATCCCCCGCAATCGCTCCCGGCAAATTTGCAGCATCCAAATCCCATTTCACCACCGCACCATCACCGCCGGCACTCACAATAACCGAACTCCCACGCAGATGCAAAAGCGCATAAACCCCTTGTTTATGTCCTTCCAATTGCGTATATTCTTTTACCGTTATCTTTGCACCCATGCCAATAGATTTATCCTGGACCTGCGATTCCGGCGCTCAGCTTTCACGCTGGCAAATCACCGAATCCCGCGACCAATTGGCACAAATGTACAACCAAATTTGGGGCGATGCATTGGACATCCAGACCTACGAAGAAGGCTCAAAACATAAACTGTCGGCCCGAAATCTCATTGCCACCCAATTCCCAAATCACGCCCTCCAATTTTCAGAGCACGGCAAACCCCTGCTTTCACCAGCCACCGCCCACATCAACCACAGCCACGCCGGCGATTACAGCGTCTTTATCCATCACCAAAGTCAATCCGTTGGGGTTGATATCGAGCAGATCCGACCGCAATTGCATCGCATTTACAAGAGATTTTGCAACGACTTCGAACTCAATTGGCTAGGCGAAGACCCATCGTTAGACTCATTGCTCCTCATCTGGTGCGCCAAAGAAGCCTTATACAAAGCGATCGGCCAAAAAGGCACCGATTTCAGAATTCATCTGCAAATTGAACCCATCGCGACGCATCCCGAGACTTCCATTGCAAATTCGGCCGAAAGCACGTTTAATTCAGTGAGCAAAATCAACAATCACACTATAAATATCGCCCAGTTTAATACCAACGGAATCATCCAAGCAGAAATCAAACTACCTGGCTTTGAACAAAAAATTCAACTGCCTTACTTGCGATGGGACGATTACGCCTGCGTTTGGGCCGTGTTATAACCAAGAAATCAATCCGCCGTTTTTAGCGAGAACGTAAACACCGACCCCGCGCCTTCGGTACTAATCAGATCAATGGTTTCTCCATGCGCTTCCACGATGTGCTTGCAGATACTCAACCCCAAGCCACTGCCACCGGTTGCTCTATTTCGATGCTTGTCGACCCTAAAAAACCGTTCAAAGACCCTATTCTGATGCTCCGTTGGAATCCCAATTCCGTTATCGGCCACTTCAATCATCATTCGCTCACCGATATTAGAAAGCCTAAAGCGTGTATTCCCACCTTCCACTCCATATCGTATACTGTTAAAACCCAAATTGGTTAGCACCTGTGCCAATCGGTCTCTATCGCCCATCACCATTTTGCCATCGCCTTGGGCATGAACTTGAATCGAGATGTGTTTTTCCTGCGCCTGTAACTCCAATGATTCCGCAACCTCATTCACCAAACCCAACATGTCAAACGCCTGGATGTTCAACACCAAAAATCCACTTTCGTATTTGGTAATTGTATCCAAATCACTCACTATCTGACCCAATCTGCTGGCATTTTTATTGGCCCGTTTGAGAAACTTTTCTCGCATCTCTTCGTCCATCTCTGGCTCATCCAATACTGAGTCGATGTATCCTTGAATCGAAAAAATGGGCGTCTTCAATTCGTGCGCCACATTCCCAATATAGTCCCTGCGATAATTCTCTAAGCGCTGCAACTGCAACAACTCATCTTTCCTTGTTTCGAACAACGCCCTCAACGCCTCTTTCATATCCTTGGGATTGCTGTGCTTGCTCTCCAAATTCTCCATTTTCTCCTCCGCAATCAACGCCTGAATACTTCGCAACAACCTCCGTTCGCGCAAAAACCAAAGCAAACTCACCACCGCCGTTGCCATCACCATAAATAGCAAGACCAGTAAGAGCAAATCGGAATTGAGCAAAATCAAAATTACCATAATTATAGTTGCAAGATACACAAACGGAGGTTTACAAGTTGTGAAAATCGCATCACTTTTCTGTGGTATTTTTGTGTTTTATGCATTGGCCCGACCAAAATACCTCACAAGAACTTCCTCCTTATTTGGACAAACTCAACCCAGCACAGAAGGAAGCAGCCATGCAAACAGATGGGCCCGTCATGATTATTGCTGGTGCCGGATCTGGCAAAACGCGAGTTCTTACCTTCAGAATGGCTTTTTTGCTCCATAAAGGCGCCGAACCTTTCAACATTTTGGCACTCACGTTCACCAACAAAGCGGCCAAAGAGATGCGAAATCGCATCGAACAAGTGGCCGGACCCCAAGCCAGAAACCTTTGGATGGGTACATTTCACTCGGTATTTGCTAGAATTCTTAGACAAGAATCAGATCGAATGGGATATCCCGCCAATTTCACCATCTACGATAGCGAAGACAGCAAAAACTTGCTCAAAGGCATCATCAAAGAGATGAACTTGGATGATAAAATGTACAAGCCAAACATGGTCCTGGGCAGGATCAGCATGGCAAAAAACAACCTCATCGAAGCCAAAAATTATTTCGAGAATGTCGATCTAATGAACCAAGACAAAGCAGCAAACCGGTCCAAGTTTTCGGAGATTTTCTTAGAATATACCACCCGATGCTTCAAGGCCGGCGCGATGGACTTCGACGATATCCTTTTGAATACATACAAACTGCTCAACAATCATTTGGATGTGTGTAATAAATGGCAGCACAAGTTCAAATACATCATGGTGGATGAGTATCAAGATACCAACCACGTGCAGTACATGATTACAAAGAAACTGGCGGCGGTGCATCAAAATATTTGTGTCGTGGGCGACGATGCGCAGAGTATTTATGCGTTCCGAGGGGCCAACATCCAAAACATCCTCAATTACGAAAGAGACTATCCCGACGTAAAAACCTATAAACTAGAACAGAATTATCGATCTACCCAGAATATCGTCAATGCAGCTAGTTCGGTCATCAAAAACAACCAAAAGCAGCTAGAAAAAAACGTTTGGACCGCCAACGATATCGGTGAGAAAATCAAAGTTGTGCGAAACGCCACCGAAGGCGAAGAAGCCCGGAGGGTTGCCGATGCCATTTTCGACGATAAAAATCAGCTACATTTACCCAACAAAGCCTTCGCCATCCTTTATCGGACCAACAGCCAAAGTCGCGCCTTTGAAGAAGGTTTGCGCCGACAAGGCATCGATTACCGCATTTATGGAGGCATGAGCTTTTATCAACGCAAGGAAGTAAAAGACCTCATCAGCTACCTGCGATTGGTTATCAATCCATCCGACGAAGAAGCCCTAAAACGCGTCATCAATTACCCCGGTCGCGGAATTGGCGATACTACCGTAAATCGAATCATCGTAAAATCATCAGAACTGGGCGTCCCGCTTTGGGATGTCGTAAAATCCGCTAGCAGCCTACCCGAATTGGGCGCAAGCGCTGGAAAGGTCGACAATTTCGCCACGATGATCAAAAGTTTCCAAACGATGCTCGAGACCCACAACGCCTACGACTTGGCGATGCATGTGGCCAAACAAACGGGATTGTTGAAGATGCTTTACGACGATAAATCGGTAGAAGGCGTTTCACGATACGAGAACATCACGGAACTATTAAACGGAATTCAACAATTTGTTGAAGACGATGAAAGCGAAAAAGAAAAGAACTTGGCCATTTTCTTGGAAGATGTTGCGCTGTATACGGACGATCAAAAGGACAAAGATCCCGACAGAGACTGCGTTTCCTTGATGACAATTCACGCCAGTAAAGGATTGGAATACCCAGTTGTATTCATTGTGGGCATCGAAGAAAATCTATTCCCAAGTCAGTTATCGTTGCATTCTCGGGCCGACCTCGAAGAGGAACGTCGATTGTTTTATGTGGCCATCACCCGCGCAGAAACCAAGTGCTACATGACTTTTGCCACTTCGAGATTCAAATACGGCAGCTTGGTCCCTTGCGAACCCAGTCGGTTTATCCAAGAAATTGACCCACAGTACCTCGACATGAGCACGGCTTCCATGAAATCAGCTTCCCCATTTGGCAGCAATATTGGAACTGGAGCAGCGAGCGGTGGCTACATCGGGAGTCAATATGCGAGCAAAAAAGTAGAAGACAAGCCAACCAAAACGGCAAAATTGTTCAACGTTAGCAAGCCTGCGGCGCCTCCGGTCCCTCCCATCGACCCAAATTTTGTGGAAGGTGATATCAGCGGATTGAAAGTGGGCGACAAAGTGCAGCATCAACGGTTCGGATTGGGTCAGGTGGTGAGTATTGAAGGCGATGCCTCCAACGCAAAAGCCATCGTACAATTCGACCAAATGGGACAAAAAACACTGGTACTGAAATTTGCCAAAATGCGGATTTTGTAAAAAGATGAAACAGCTCCTCTATTGCCTTGCCATTCTCATTTTATCCTCTTGCGGTCAGAATAAGCCTGCTAAGGAAATAATCGCATCGGACTACTACAATTATGGCGATACCGTTGAATCTGCCGGTGTGCGATTGATTCCCATTACAACACCCGTTGGGACTTTCAATGTTTGGACCAAACGATTTGGCAATAACAGCAAAATCAAGGTCCTGCTTTTACATGGTGGACCAGCGATGACGCATGAATACATGGAATGTTTTGAGACGTTTTTTCAGCGGGAGAGTTTTGAATTTTACGAATACGATCAGTTGGGTTCTTATTACAGTGACCAACCCAAGGATAGCAGTCTTTGGACCAATGCGCGATTTGTTGAAGAAGTTGAACAGGTAAGGAAAGCCATCGGAGCTGATGCCAGCAATTTCTACATCCTTGGCAATTCATGGGGCGGAATCCTTGCCATGGAGTATGCGTTAAAATATCAAAAAAATCTCAAAGGGCTGCTGATATCAAACATGATGGCTAGCGCGCCCGATTATGGAAAATACGCCGATGAAGTCCTTGGCAAACAGATGAAACCCGAAGTTCTCGCGGAAATCAAAGACTTGGAAGCCAAAAAAGATTTTGGAAACCCAAGGTACATGGAACTTCTTGTGCCCAACTTCTATCATGAGCATATTTGTCGACTTAACAATTGGCCTGATGGCATGAACCGCGCTTTTAAGCACGTAAATAGCGAAATCTATACGATGATGCAGGGACCCAGTGAGTTTGGCATTAGCGGTCGCCTCGCAAAATGGGACATCAAAGACCGTCTGAGCGAAATCGCTGTCCCTACCCTAATGATTGGCGCCAAGTACGATACGATGGACCCCAAAGCCATGGAAGAGCAAAGCAAATTGGTTAAAAATGGTCGATTTCTTTATTGCCCCAACGGTAGCCATTTGTCGATGTGGGACGATCAAAAAGTATTCATGTCGGGCGTGATCAAGTTCATCCATGATGTCGATGATGGGCAGATGTGAAAATCAAAAAAAAACAGGCAGCCGGGCCGTCCGCGAATCAAACTACCGCTTCAGATAAATATTGGCCGACACCCGCTGATGAACGCCATCGTGGTAATCGAAGACAATAAAATAGACCCCTTCGGGCAACAATCCACCATTACATCCGCTGGCCTCACACCGACCCGTCCAAGATCTTGGATTCTTAGCATCGGACAGAAACACCACCTGTCCCCACCGGTTAAAAATGGTCCATTCGGCGTTCGGGAATGCCCACAATCCAGCCAAATCTAGGGAATCATTTACGCCATCACCGTTGGGAGAAATCCCCTCAGGAATAACAATATCCTTCATTGGCCGAACCCACAAATCCTTACAAATCGTGTCTTCACAGCCAAACGCATCCTTTACCACCAAGCATATTTTATAGATGATTCCTTGGTAAGATTTGGAATATGTGTGGGAGGGAGATGTGGCTGTAGAGATCGAGAAATCGCCAAAATCCCAATCATACCCTTTGCCGCCGGTAGATTTATTTACGAATTGATAGAGTGGGAAAGCAGAGGAATCGACATCAAAATCGGCCGTTACCCAATGGCCATCGACTTCTAACAAAAATACGGAATCGCAGCCCTGCCACGTTTGCAACGTATCGCGCAATTTGAAAGGCAACGCATACTTCTTGCCCCGATAACTCATCGAGTCCACATTACAGAAAACGAACTGACTCAATTTTGTCGTCGGCAAATTCACAATCAACTTTGTCACCACGATGGAATCGCACAACTTACTACTTTGGAACGTATCTGAATACAAACCCGTTTTGGCATAACCATGACCACCCACCCAAACTGTATCACCCAAACAAATCGAAAAGGACTGATAAATACTATCGAACGAAACCCGCAAACGCAACGAAGTAATGGAGTCGCAGCCCAAATAGTTGATCAAAGTATCATGATAAACCCCGGTAGAACGAAAAGCACGGCCCCACATCACAAAGCTATCGCCCAAACAAATATTGGCTAAAGTATCAACGAAACTACGGGATAGCACCTTCAAATTATAGGTCACGATGGAATCACAACCGAAATAGGTTTTCAACGAGTCGATGTATTTACCGGTTTGGAACGATCGCTTGCCGTTATGCAAAAGGGTATCGGCCTGACAAATGGAAAGATTGATTACACTGTCGAATGAGTTTTTGACCTCGAAATTTTTGGTTTTGAAAGTACCGGTGCAGAACGGGGAAACGAAAACGTAAAGTCGATAATTCGTATTGGGAGTCAGACTACTTAGCGTATCGGAAAATTTAAACTTCCCGGTCACAGAACGCACCAAGGTGTTTTTCAGGGGCTTTCTCCACTCAAAAGTATAGGTTAGACTGCTGTCTGGCTTGATGATCTTCGCCCACAATGGATCGCCACAACTCCTGTAGCTGCTGGTTTCAAGTCGAATCTTGTTCCCACAAGGCGTCCCACAATCCACCGCCGCGGCAAAACTATCGCCCGACACATAAATCATATGGGCATCGTAATTATAAACCACGTCGTATACCCTACAATTTCTTGTGGTATCGGAAACCACTTGAATCACTTTCACCGCATTGAATTTGGAACCATCAAATTGATACACGTAAACCCTGCCGCTATCGGCGCCCAAATACAAATAATTGCAGGAATCCACTGCGATACCGCTGTTGTGAACGACGGGCAAATGGGCGATAGAATCTACGGCCAAACGACTTCCATCTTTCTTGTCAAACGCTGCAAAATGTTTTCCATCAAAAACATACAAATAGTGATCATACACGGCTAGCGCATTGAATCGATTATGGACATACCACTTACTGAAGATCGTTTTTGGTCCGCGATTGGAAATGACAACGGAATTTGAATACTCCCAAAATGAGGTAAATCCCCACTTCTTTTCCCAAAACGTTTTTGTAAAATCTTCATCGATACGCACCAGCTTATTGGAATAATTATATTTTCCATTGGTGGAATCCATACCCTGGGTCAGAAGTGCGAAACTGTTCCCAAAATCATCAATGGCGGAATGGACATAATCTCTTCCGAGCTGTCTAATATCGGTTCCAAATCCTACCGTTGAATCTTTCGTTACGCAAACTTCCCTCGCGACAGGCCAAGAATCAACAACATTATAAACCGCGGTATTTTTCTTGTGTGCTCCGCAATAAAACGCGACACTTTTCAATTTCGTCACAAAATTGATATCAAAGAACTCTTTACTTGGCTCCGGCTCAACGGGCTTTGACCAGTAATGATCATTTTCACCATCTGTGGAAATTCGCCAATAGGCGGGCGGACCCGACCCTGCCATGCAATAAATTTTGCCTGTGCAACGATCCACGCGAATTGTCCCGAAGGGACCCGAATTGAATCGCAAATAGACATTCATTGGGGTGCCAACAACGGTCCATAGCAGTGTCCCATCGGGGGAATATTTGCATACTTTCTGTCGCCAACTAATTCCGGCCCCATAGAAATAGACATTTCCAAAAGCGTCGTAATCCGAATTCACGATGTGCTCATTCACCATGCGAGGAAAATAAAAGTTATTGGCTTGAATGGTCACAAATGGATCGATCTCAAAACCATTTTGGATGCAGCGCAACCTTTCCGCTGAAGAAATCGAATCATGAAATTGAAACCCTAAAATAGAACCATTGATTTGATATTTCGCCCCCAGCAATTTGCCACGGGAATCAATCAACTGCAATCCGGTTTCTTTCAGCTTAATATCGTCCGCCCTAACGATCAGTTGATTCTGAGCAGACGCATCCATTTTTGTTGG
>CAJBVU010000114.1 GCA_903959115.1 uncultured Bacteroidota bacterium | reverse complement strand
GTGTTAAAAATCACCAAAGAGCCAAAGTAATATCAAATTCGAAAAAACGATTTAGATGAACCTCGTTCGTCGCTTTAGTCCCTCCTCGCTTCGATGGAGTAATTTGAACCCATCAAATGAATTAATTTGGGCCATGTTTAACTCAGAGGTTAACATGTTTTACGGTCTCATAAATAGGGGGTCAATTTGAGTCCGACAGTGAGGGGTCAATTTGTCCGATTATTCCACTTAAAAGAAGCAATTGCAAAAACCTTTTTGCTCGTTTCCTCTTTAGAGGCAACAGGATTAACCTAAAGGTTGTCAATGTGATGAATTTTCATCACATGAAATTACTACTGAAATTTAGACAAATTGCAACCTCAACAGTTCTTTTGCTGCTAGCTCAATTTGCAACGCCTTTAAGTGCGTCTAATTATACCTACGGTAGCGAAGTTTGGGCTACCCACATTACCAAAAATAAATACGAAATCAGTTTTAGAGCGTACCGCATTTGCGGGGCCTTGACATCAGCGCCTTCATCGGTATATATCACCGCTTATGGCGGAAAAAGTGCGGCCTGTGGCACAGTTTCATTGACAGCCTCCTTGGTATCGAGTGCCCTTATCGGACCCAAATGTTCTACGGCAATTGACTGCAACAAAAGCTATCTTTTTAAAGAATATATTTATAAGTGCACTGTGAATCTCGACAGTTCTATTTTCAAAAGTATTCTATCGGGAAGCACTTGTAAAAATATCACCTTTGCAGTTTATGGCTACTTGATTCCAACGGTAATGCCCTGTTTTAATTGGGACGCATGGACATCAACTACGTTATACTTAGAGAATTTGGCCAACTGCTCAAAGACGACAAATACGCCTCCCGCTAGAATGTTTGATCCGTTGAGGATTGTCCAACTTGATAGATCCACCATCTTTAATCAGGGACTTTCAGATACAACGGACAGAGATGTGTTGCGATACGAACTCTCCCCCTCTAACTATGACATACCCTACAAAAACAAAATTTGTGTAAATACCGCAACCAGTGACCTCAGTCATCCCTTTACACCAACTTGCGCAGGGACAACACTCTGTAGCTCCAATGTCAAAACCAATCCTGTGCGTGGTACCTATTTCGATACAACCGATGGTGTTTTCATTTTTTCACCTAGTGTTGATGGTGAAGTTGGAATAGCCTGCGTGAAGGTTAAAGAATATCGCATCGATAAAAATGGCAAATACACTCTGATTGCAGAACACCAAAGAGAAATTGCAGCGGTGGTTGTAGATCCCAATGGAAAAAATGAATCCCCCAAGGCACTACTCACTCAAAAAACGGTACTCAAAGTTTGTGTGGGTTCAACCATCAAACAGAAATTTGTGGAATTCGAAGATGTCTTAGCCACCTCACAGATCGTCGCAGACAGTCTTCAAGTGATCGTTCCGCCTACTTACCGTGGTGCAAGCATCAAAGTGTATAGTTCTGCGAAAAACAAGCGCAGTTTGGAGTTCAATTGGACACCCTCCCTCGCTGATACTTTTGCAGAAGGCTATGTGTTCCCAATTAAAGTGGTCGATTTGCACTGCGACGAACCCTTATCAACCACCTACAACTTAGTGGTGAAGGTGTATCCCAATTCCTCAGGGTTACCCAAAATTGCCTATAAAGGATGCAATAAACTCACATTTAACATCGATAAATTTAACGGGGGAAGCGCTCCCAAAGTAAGTTGGCAAGTGCTGGATTCTGCCGGGAAAACGGTGGGTACATCGAATCGAATGAGCGATAGTCTCCGATTGAATGGCTCTGGCAAATACAAAATCCTAGCGCTTTTTTCTAATGAAGGCGGCTGTTTTAAGTATTGGGATACTTCCATTAACATCATAGATACTGTTATTGATTTCTCATTGGGCAATAAAAAACCGTTCGCCGATACCCTCAATTGTCCGAACGGCCAAATCCAATTGGAGCCGAAAAATATAATTGCCCGAAAAGGTGCGTTGACCTATCAGTGGTATGGTATGGATGCCTCCATCGCAGTATTGACGGTGAATCCTCGCCTTGTGAACTTGTCTACCCTGAATAAAATTGGCAACAACAAAGGCATTACCATCAAAACCCAAAAGGACACGTCGGTTGTTTTGGTCATTACCGACGCCAAAGGCTGTAGCGAGGCCCAACAGATGAACATTGAGCAAGTGATCAGCGACCCCATTCATTGGAAAAAATCACCCATGTTGCCGTTTTGTGCCTCTGATGCGCCGCTCAAATTGATTGATCCCACAAGTAAGGACATGTTCAATGGCGGACCCAAAACAAACGTTTATTGTTTGAATGGGAAGTATGTAGATAGACTTGGGCCGAACTACTACAAATTGCGTGCTCCTGCTGCTATAAAAGGGCTGGATCAAATCACACTTTCTCTGGTTGCTGTTTACGATACCCTTGGCTGTGTGAGTTACGATACCAATTCGATTGATGTGATTTTCCGTCCGCAATTTGATTTGGCCACCACCAAAAATATTTGCAGTGGTGATTCGGCTTTCTACCCCGAAGATGCATTGGAAAAGCCTGCCAAAAACTCGCTGCCATATGAATGGAAAATCATCGGAATGCCTGCTAAATCCATAGCTCAACTAATGACCCTCACGGTGGATGGTAGAAAGGGGACATATTTGGTGACGCATTTGGATTCTATTGCCGTGGGTAGTTATAAGTTGCAAGCTTGTGCGGTGGATTCCACGATCGGCTGTCGGGCTTGCGATACCACTACCATCATCGCCAAACCACAAACTAAATTTACCTATTCGGGCGATACTTTGTTCTGTCCGAACGATGCGCCTTTCAGCTTCCGAGGCAAATTGAAAATTTCTTCTGGCGAATCCAGCGACACAACTTACAGTGTGGGTCTCTATTCTTTTAATGGGAACACCAATCCATCGGCGAGTATTCAGAAAATCTTTGATAAGAACAGCAGTATTTTTACGCCGCGCGTAGCGGTTGGTAAAGTTGCTATTCGTGTTGAATCGTCCAAATATTGTTATGCCGATGGCAATGTCGTCCTGCGGATTCAAGATACTATACCCATTAGTTATTATGTTAGTCCCGACACGGTGTTAAGGTTGCCAATGACATCATTTACGTTTTCGGCCAACACGATTTCCTCACGCGTGTGGTGGTATTTTGGCACCGGCAACAAAGCAGATACATCGCTCTTAAATCCAATTACATGGTTGTTCGATAACAAAATAGCCGATTACAAGGTTTCTGCGCGAAGCCTTCACAAGAATGGTTGCTATGGAGAGTTCACAAAGAAGATATCTGTGTGGGATGTTTCAGGGGTCACTCAATTCAACGAGGAAGCAAAAATTACATCATCGTTGAAACTCGTCTCTAGCGCTTGGCAGTTCGATGCGTTGGAACTGTACGACATTCAAGGCAAATTGATCTACCAATCGAAGGAAAACAACGGTGTTCCTTCGCTAAAAATTGCAAAAGGCATTTACACTTACAAAATCATAGCCCACACATCCCAAGAAAGTATTGTGAAAACTGGGAAATGGTGGAATGTTGGGGAGTGATTTGACTGGATTTTGGTTTGAGAAAAATCTATGCTCCAACCATCAAAAACTATCATTTGGAAAGCGGTTGCGAAGGTGCTACTTTTGAATTTAAACCTTTTATGACTTCTTATTGATGAGAACTATACTACCTAAAATTGCGATTGCCTTCATATTTGTTTTATCATTAATCCCTTCTCGGATCTTTGCCCAGCAACCGGGCGATACCATTCGGGTGAAGACGTTTCATTATGCTTCAAATACCCGAGATACGATGGCCTATTTTCCCAAAGGCAATCTAACATTCGAAAAAATCGTTTTACGATACAATATGCGTTGTAAAAATGGTTTGATTTCTGATGGATCCAATAGAAACAAAGGCTGCGGCGAATGGGATTATTCTTGTAATACGTTTTTGGTGGATTCCAGCAAAATTGAAACCTTGGCCCAGACTGCGCCCAAATACGTGATATCTAACTTTTCGGGTGCCACATTCAATTATACCAACAAGCCAATTTGCGATTACTACGATTATAGCCTAAAAAAAGTAACGGTCAATTCTGTTTCAAACGAGACCAAATACTCCGTAGGCAAAGGGAATTTGAGTATTTATAAAGCCTTAAATACCGCCAAGCAATCGGGTAAAACACAGGTTTTGTATCGCGCCCAAGAATTGCTTGCGGCGGGTTTTACTGCGGGGGATATCCAAGGCTTTATTCTCAAAGCGCTCAGCGCAGGGGATGCCAATTTCCTTAAAATACAAATGCAGCACACATCACTAACCAAGTTGGATGCCAATGCTCCGGTGTTAACAGCCTTTACCGAGACCTATCGCAATTCTTTCAATTTTGTAGTCGGCGACAATAAAGTCGTATTTCATACCCCGTTCACTTGGGATGGGAAAAGCAATGTGCTGATCGAATTCTCATTCACCAACTCGGTGGGTTCTAATCCAGTGGTTCTCGAAGGTTACTCAGATACTGCAACCAGCTTGCTCGCTGCCAATAATAATTACGCAGTTGATTTTTCTTCCAACGGTCACATCGTAATTGAAGCATCAAAATTGTCGTCGATCAAAAATGAAATTTCTATCGCTTTTTGGGCTTTGGGAGATACTACGGCATTGCCGGCCAATACGTCTGTGATTTACGGATGGGCTGCCGATCCTAATCAACGTCAGTTGAACATCCAC
>CAJBVU010000113.1 GCA_903959115.1 uncultured Bacteroidota bacterium | reverse complement strand
CGATACTGGAGGTCCAGAGACCCATAACAGGCACAAACAACATAAAGAAATGAAGCCAACGCTTGTTACTGAAAGCAATACCAAAAATGTCCCCTGCTTATCCATATTTCTAAAACCAGAAACCGTCTCATCAAATATCACGTGGACAATATAGATATAAACCCCCGATTGTACCGGCTGATCCATATATACCCCATTCCAACTTTCGGCTATCGGACGTTTGTCGAATATGCACTCACCCCATCTATTATAAACACTCCAATACCCTGTTTTGACCGCACAAGGCTTACCCCAATCATCCACAAACATCGGACGCACCTCATCATTTAAGCCCTGACTTCCAAAAGGTGTCAACGCAGTTGGCATCCACATCTTACAATCACATCGCAGCGCATAAACCTTAACTGTATCGTCCCGCATTCCACAAGCATTCTCCGTGTGTAATATATACGTCCCAGATTGCGAAACACTCAAATCCCCCGTTTTTGCACCCGTGTTCCACTGATATTTACTATATCCGGAAAACTGACGTCCTTTGAGGACATAAGGGGTTCCCCCGCAGAAGTATTCTTCACTTACCAATCTCCGCTCCGGCACCGTATCAATCATAATTTTGAACGTGTCCGTTCGTACACCACAAGCATTGGTAAGCGTCAGATAAAACTTCCCGCTACCCGTGATCAAACGCTTGGGACCCACCGTTAAATCATCCCACAAATACGCCGACACGTTTGGGTGAGTCATATCCAAATCCCATCCAAATATGGAATTACAAAAAGTGGTATCCTTAACACGAGATTTGGTTGGTGGCAACTTCACGTTGATATCAAAAGTATCATAAGCAACCCCACAGAAATTTGATACCGTTAAAATAACGTTCGCCGTCCCATTAAATGATTTTGGAACCATCGTATCGCCATCAGGCCAAGTATACAAACTCTGAGAAACCTTTGGGAAATTCACAACCACTGATTTGCCAATGCAAAATACCGTGTCCAACAATTTAGGGCTGACAGGCGGCAATAAAATTTTAAATCGAACAGAATCCACCCGACTTCCGCAGGCATTACGCGTATCAAGCCAATAAACTCCTGGCTTAGTAAACGTCCGCTTATTCAACGTACTACCGTTGTCCCACACGTATTTGGCAAACGGTTGCGACACGTCAATAGTATAACTAAATGGACTTTTGCAGAAAAGCGTATCCTTCAAGTTGGGCTTTGTTGGTGCAGTAGCACTACCAACGATCAACGTATCTTCACGACTTCCGCAAGCATTTTTCGATGTCAGATAAAATGTTCCCGCTGCAGTAAAACTCCTCTGTGGCGATGTGCTACCGTCCTTCCAAGCATAAGATTCCGCCAAAACCTGGGTAGCATCTGTAGAAACACTGCTAATGCTCGGACAAAGAACCAACGGCGATGTTATCGTTTTTATCGGCAACGGACAAGCTTGCGTACAATTCACCGCTTGCGTGATTGCATAACTCGCGGTATCAAACGTCAAAGTAGCCATATCACCAAACGACCTCAATGTGTATTTAGTTGAATCCCATGTCCATGTCAGCGCAGAATTGGTCGCCGTAGAAGTACTCGTTCCACAAGTACTATTACAAGGACTATTGATCATGAAATTATTGTGTACACCAGCAGCATTATCGACACCTATAGCCAAAATTCCACCTTTTGATCGAGGGAAGAAATTTCTAGATGAAAAGGCGGAGGTTGTTGAGAAGTTGACATTCCCGTTGCTTAAAATCTTTTGATTTTGAATGGTCGCCCCTGTAGCCGTATCAATTTGAAATAACAGCACACGGGTATTCGCAAATGTTTGATACGTTGAACTCACCCATAATGAAGAACCTTCAAAATATGCTTGTTGGCCGCCCTCCGCGATATTATTCGTACCAATGTTACGAGACCACTTTCGAGTACCATTGGCCGTAAAAGCACAAACCACAGTGTTGGCAGTTAACCCAGCACCTGTAGTACCAATCGCATAGATCGTACCGCCGGGTGCAACCAAAACATGGCCAAATTGATTAATCCCGTTACTAGTCCCCTTCCACACTTTTCTAATTGTTCCGTCATTGTTCACAAAAACTGCAAAAGGATACGTTTGCAACGTTCTACTCCACCCCGTAATAACCCATTCATTGCCCACGCGAGCAATTCCATAAGCGTGATGTTCGTTATTATTTAAATCAAGATTAATGCTCCATTTGGTAACACCCGAAGAATCCATAAGCGCGGCGATTACGTTGGATTTACCCGTCTGCTGCCGGCCTTCTCCCACCACAATAATTGTATTTGCATCATAAACCAAGGCGCGCATAAATATATCAGACTGACCTGTCCTAGAAAAACTTGGAGTTTGTTTTGTCCATTTCAATTTTCCATTGGCGTTGAAATAGGAAACAACACCCAACGATGTATTTATAGCAGATACAGCTGACGAACCCACAACAACCGCTCCACCAGAAGGTGTAACAACCACGTCATTGATGACCTCATTTGCGGTAGCAGAGCCCTTTACACCGTATCGGATACTTGACACAAATTTCCCAGTGTCGTTGAAGCGCATTAAAAACCCATCTTGGTGATTTGATCCTGAAACCCGCCCATAGCCCGCAATCCAAAAACCTTTTGCATCGCCCGAAACAGAAGTGGTAGACATGTTGGATAATCCAACCCTATCTGTATTTGTAAAATACTGCCGCTTTATAAATGGATAACAAACTCCTTGTGATTTCACCCCCCCAAACGACCCAAATCCCACTAAAATAATTAGTACTGCTTTAATAATAATTCGAACGAAACCCACCTGTATATATTTTAATGACTTATAGACGACAAAATTCGCTTATTTGTTTGTTTGAACACAAAAAAAAATGACACATTTGTGTAAAACCCAAAAAATTGCGTCTACCCCCAAAGTCTTTTAAAAATTTTGCGAATTTTGCAAAAAGAAATCCCTCTGTTGTATTTAATGCAAATTCAAACCGACGAAGGCTTATCGCGTTTGGAGAATGCCAAACAAAATGCCGACCTTTACAGCCGGAAGATATTTCTCTAATCAATTGGAAAAACTCATCATCTTTTCTGCCCCCTCTGGCTCAGGGAAAACCACAGTTGTAAAACACCTGCTGGAAGTCATGAGCAATCAACTGGCGTTTTCCGTAAGCGCTACAACCCGTAGCCCGAGACCCGGCGAAACGGATGGTAAGGAATATCACTTCTTATCTCTAGACGACTTCAATCAAAACGTTGCCGATAACCAATTTCTAGAACACGAGGAAGTTTATGCCGGCATTCTTTATGGCACCCTCTGGTCTGAGGTTAAAAAGATTTGGGCCGAAGGCAAAGCCGTCGTTTTTGATGTCGATGTGAAAGGCGGCCTGAACCTAAAACGCAAATTTGGCGATCAAGCACTCGCTGTTTTCCTAAGACCCCCGAGCGTAGATGTCCTCATGGAGCGCCTAACCAAACGCAGCACGGAAGTAGAACACCAACTCCAAGAACGCATCGCAAAAGCCAACTATGAACTCAGTTTTGAATCTCAGTACGATACGGTAGTGGTGAACGACATCCTAGCAGAAACTTTCGCAACCTGCGAAAAATTGGTCAGTGATTTCATTCAAAAATAACGAGAGATAACATGCGCATTGGACTCTATTTTGGCTCATTCAACCCCATCCATTTTGGTCACCTACAAGTGGCACACTACTTCTATATGCTGGGAAAGTTTGATGCCATTTGGATGATTCCATCGCCCTTGAATCCTCACAAATCGGAAGAAACCTTGGTACCTGCCGACCTACGATTGAGTTGGGTGCAAAAAGCCATTAATGGTGAAAAAGGACTTGAATGCAATGACGTTGAATTCCATTTAGGCACACCGAGTTATACGCATCGAACCGTAACCCATTTATATCAAGAGTTCCGACAGCATCAATTTTCATTGATCATGGGCGCCGACAACTTACAAAGTTTTCATTCATGGAATCACGCGGAAGAACTTGCAAAAATTTGTCCGCTCCATGTTTATGCCAGGCCCGGCTACCCAAAACCCCAGGAACCAGTCCCCTTTGGAGCCACGTGGTACGATGCACCGCTCCTGCATATTTCGGCCACGGAAATTAGAGACCTATTGGCCAATCAGAAACCCATAGACCATTTAGTCCCTCAATCAGTCATTGGTGAGGTCCAAGCTTTTTTTCAGCACTTTCTCGCGAATCAGCACGAGTAAATAAGCCACTGTAAACGTCACAAAAAACGAATATAGCGCATAAACGAGTGCCGGCTTTTCCATGCTCGAATTGTGCAACTTCTCGCCCGCAATAATTAGCGCCAATGCGGTATTGTGCAATCCCACCTCAATGGCAATGGTGATCCGATTTCGGTAACTCAACTTAACGGGAATACCCACGATAAATCCCACCAGCATCGATAAAATATTAAGCGAAACTACATAAGGTGTCAATAGCCAAATATCCGCGGCAGACATATCCGTTCCTCCATGCTGACTTCCTGCCAAAAATTTAAAACCAAACACGCACAACAACAGTAAGGGCAAAATGATATTTACCCATTTGCTGATTCGGGTAACATTGCGGCCAAACTTACGTTTGGCCGACATTCCCAACAACGCAGGAATAATCGTGACCAAAAAAATCTCGAATAGCGTATTCCAAAAGGGCAAATACACAACCCCAGCCCCACCGTCTTTCATGAAATATCGAAGACATAAATTCACAACCAGAGGTATAGAAATAAGCGACAACAACGCATTACTCACTGTTAGCGAAACCGCCAAAGCTACATTTCCCTTCACAAAATAACTAACCAAGTTGGATGTAATACCTCCTGGACACAAACTCAGAATCATGATTCCCACCTTCATTTCGGGCGGCAAAGGACTCTGCATCACAATAAATGCGGCAACAAAAGGCAATATCACCATCTGCGCAAACAAACCGATCGCCAAACTCTTTGGCTGATCAAAAAGTTGCTGAAAATCCTCTCGCTTCAACGACAATCCCAACCCAAACATAATCAAGGCCAAAACAATGTTGAGGAGGAAATTAATATCGATCATCGAAGTTGTCATAGCCCAAAATGGATCAAGAAATCCTGCGCCCTATCCAAAAAATCATAGTGGCCTAACCGCCTGAATCCAAGTCGTTAACAAGAGTACGAAATGATATGCAAAATACAAACCGATCCCCGATAATATCACACCAAAATAACGATTCACCAATGCATAAACTCTTTCGCTAAGCTTGCGGCCAATGTAATGACTTAAATACACTTTGCCCAAATCCAAACACAGCAACGTACATAATATTGTAATCAATTCCACCAAAATTGGCAAGCGATCGTGAAGAGAATCCCCTTCGTAACCCACACTCAATGTGGCGATCACACTCACCCAAAGTAGCATCACAAAGGGGTTGATAATATTCATGAAAAAGCCCCGATACACCGAACTACTTCCTTTGACCGTAATTTCAGGAATTTTGTGATTTTTACTAAAAATTGCAGTTAGACCCAGATATAAAATCGCGGCGGCAGCCAACCCGGTAAAAACCAATTTGAACATGGGTGCCATGAAATAGTGCGACAAACCAAAGAAGCAGAGCAATGCAACAAATAGTTCACTGAGAAAAATACCAAGTGCCACATGCATTCCTTGTCGTTTCCCACCATGAATCCCCGTATGTATCAGCGTAAAAAAAGAAGGCCCAAAACTCAGAATGCCTATCAAAAAGCCATACCAAATTCCTTTCCCTATCGATAATAATAATTCCAATTCGTTGCATGCAATTTAGGCCCGATTTTGGGCGATACCAAACCGAGTTTACCCTAGGCCAATTTATCAGACACCCGCTGTAAAAACTCTTTCGCCAAGGCCGGATGGGCTGCAATAATTTCACGTTTAAACAAAACCGAAGGTCCTCCGGTAAAGTTGGATACAAATCCCCCTGCTTCTTCAACCAATAATACGCCGGCCGCGACATCCCAAGGGGCCAAACCCATTTCGTAAAAAGCATCAAACCGTCCCGCTGCCATATAAGCCAAATCAATGGCGGCCGAACCCATTCTGCGCAATCCGTGAGTGCTACGCATCAAATCTGAAAGCAACTCCAAATAGGGTGTCATTTTTTCAAAATCGTAGTATGGAAAACCTGTGGCAATAAGAGATTGTGACAAATCCAACTCCCCGTTGAGTTGCAAAACCTTGCCATTCAAATAGGCACCACCACCGCGAACCGCAGTAAATGTTTCTTGCATCGCAGGAGCATGAACCACACCCAATTGAGCAGAACCAGCATCCCACAAGGCCACGCTCACCGCAAAGACGGGCAGTCCATGCAAAAAATTGGTTGTCCCATCCAACGGATCAATAATCCATGTGGGCTCTTCACCCAACACGGAGTCGGGATTGTATTCCTCCCCAATGAAACAGGAACCGGGCAAAATTGCCGATAACCCGTCCATGAGTTTCTGTTCTGATTCCTTGTCAACAAAACTCACCAATTGGTTGAGTCCTTTGTCGGCAATATCAACCGACTTCACCGTTTGCCAATGCTGCATTTGAAATGTGCCGACTTCTTTACAAAGGGCTTCCACCTCAACGAGGTAGTTTTTCAGTTGCAACAATGCCAAACCGCTTGTCATTCTAATTAGCAGTGTTGTTGGTAAGCAAACATCAAATTGTCTGCAACCATATCGGCGGTGCGGCCTTCAATCATGTGACGTTCAACCATGTGAACGACTTCTCCATTTTTAAACAGAGCCACAGCGGGAGAAGATGGCGGGAACGGAGCCATATATTCACGGATTTTAGCCACTGCATCCACGTCTTGACCTGCAAAAACGGTTGCAATTTTGGCGGGTTTATTGGCGCCTGTTAACGACTTTAAAACACCTGGGCGGGCGGAGCCCGCCGCACAACCACATACTGAATTCACCATCACCAATGTCGTATCATTATTGCCTTCCATAAAAGCAACCACCTCGTCGGCAGATTTTAACTCGGTAAACCCTTGGTTTGTCAATTCGGCACGCATCGGCGCTACTAGCATTTCTGGATAAGGCATATGTGTATTTTTTATTTTTACAAAGATACGAAACTCTCGATATTTGTGTCTAAGATTTCACTGATAACACACGCATGACCAAACGTTTACTATTCATCCTATTTCTTGTCATTAACACCCTTCAAATTGCCAAGGCAGCCTATGCCGCGGGAGGAGAAATGAAGATTTCACACATCGGAAACAACAAATATTTGGTTACCCTGATCGCAAATAAACCCTGCGCATCATCCATATCATACCCATCAACCACAACATTAAATATTGAATTCGGCGTAAAAGGCGCATGCGGCACAACAACTCTTACGATGTCGCAAACAAGCAGCCGTGAAATAAATTCCAAATGCTCAACAAGCACAACCTGCAGTGGCAATAATTCTATCACAGAATACACTTACCAATGCACCGCTGATCTAAATTCAACCACTTTCACCAAGCCCTTGAGCAGCGGCTCCTGTCAAGAAATTACATTTTATCACAACTCTTTTTATCACGCCTTCTATACGCTGGCATCCGGCGGTTGCTCCGACGTGTTCCTTACAGCAGCAACGCTCTACGTTGGTAATCTCAATCGATGCAAATCCAAAACGAACATTGCTCCCGTTTCCGTATTCGACCCAACCCATCTATTACCCGTATATCGAACAGCAGTCATTGCACAAGGCATCGTAGACACCAGCGAATACGATTGGTTGCACTTTGTCCAAATGCCAAGCTATGCCATCACTCCTTATGCAAATACAACCTGCTCCTATTCTAAGAGTAAAAATTATTTGCGTCCCTTGGATCCCGTTTGTGTGCCCAGCACTTCCACAAGTTGCAGTTATAATGGATCTACGAACCCGGTTCGAGGCGTGAATTTCGATACGCTCAGTGGCGACTTCAGCTTCACCCCGGCCAACAGCGGCGACTACGGTGTTCTTAGTTATCACATCAACGAATATCGACGAGATACCACCGGCAAATGGGCTCTGATTTGTCGATACTTCAGGGAAGTCCCTCTTTACGCGATCGATGCGCCAGCGGATAACAACAACCCCGCAATTAATACCCTAGTGGGACAACCCATTAATATCTGCGTTGGCAACAAATACTGCAATAAAGTCATTCAAATGAATGATATCATGGCAGCACCAAAACAGAGCAAATTTGATTCACTGCTTACCTACACGCTAAAAAATGTCCACGGCAATCCTTTCAATGTCTATGCGCCAAATAATTACACACGAGCTTTTGAAATTTGCTGGACCCCAACCAACGCAGACACCAGTTACGTGCCTTATCTGATCCCAATAAAAGTGGTTGACCAGCACTGCTCTCCGCCATTGGAAATGAGCTATACGATTCAAGTAAGGGTCTACCCCATCCCCCAAGCCACCAATACGGTTCGATACATTGGGTGCAATAAAATCGAAATCAAAACAAAAAATTTACGCGGCGGACCCGGCGCCAAATGTCAATGGCAAATCAGCAAAACGGGCAGCAGCTTTGTAGCCACATCCTATAAAGACATCGATACGATTTATTTGGATGGCATAGGCAAATACAGCATCAAAGCACTGATGTCGAACGTGGGATCCTGTTTTAATTTTTACGATACTACAATAACCCTAACCGACACCGTAGTGGATTTTTCATTGGGAAATTACAAGCCCATCGCCGATACATTCAACTGTCCATCGGCCATATTCATCGCCAAACCTTACAACCTTACTCACCCCGCAGGAAAACTGAGCTACCAATGGTATGGCATAGATTATAATACCGCTTACACCTATGGCGACCCTCGAAACTTCAACCTGAGTAAGCTACCAAAGCTAGGGACTACATCGTCGCAGTCATTATCGCTCCAAAAAGATTCAATCGTACTGCTCTCGATCACCGACTCAAAAGGCTGCACCGTAACCCGAGAATTGCGGCCCTCTTCTCGCTCTTCGACAGCAACGACAACAGCGCAGTCATCTAGAGCATGCAGTGCGGCCTTGGCGAGGATGCGCCGGGTGAGAATTCCGCAGCCTTCACGACCTGCAGTTCCGGCTCGGGCCCGGCACTCTGGTCCGAAGACGAAGGAGCCCTCTCCCTCCCCGAGCGCTGGCGCTACCAAGCCACCACCGATGGCGTTGATACGGTCTCCTTCAACGCGGAGCGCGACGACGCCCGCATGCCCGACACCTCGAACTCCGGACTCACCTGGCGCTTCACCTTTGCGGGCGCGCTCCCCTGGACGGCACGCGCCGATGGCCACTTCCTCGACGACGCCCCAACCGG